>JALHSX010000303.1 GCA_022865445.1 Thermoplasmata archaeon
ACCGCGGGGAGGGGGCGGAGATCCTCCTCCTCTCTTCTTTCGTTTTTCAGGCCATGAACCTACTGTGGGGTCAATCTGAAAACAAACGATGTGGACCGGGTGAGAATTGAACTCGCCAAAGCCAGACATTCATGTCTTCGGTTCAATCAGAAGGAAATTGCACCAAGGTCTACCAAACCACTTCTTTTTTCGATTCTTCCTGTAAACGAAGAGCGCAGAGAGCCTTCCGCATTCTTGAACGTCTGGCCCACTTTCAATCAGAAGGGATCTGAACCCGACCCGAGAAAGACGCCTTTTCTTTAAGGTCCAAGAAATCAAGATTGCGTCGAAGGGCCTTCGACCGCTCGGAGTTAACGTTAGAATTCTTCGGAATTTGAGTTCGTGAGGGTGATTGGCTGCCCCTCAGGAATCATATCGGGCCTCGGCAGGTATGTTTATTACGCTTGCAGGGAAATGACGCGTGGAGTGGAGCCCCCTGTCCAGCAATGCCTCGGAGAAATTCAGAATCGTTCTCGTTCAAATGCGGTGCTCGCCGAGGCCTGAGGCGAATATCGTCGCTGCGAAGAGCGCAATAGCTGCCTCATCTGCGAAAGATGTGGACCTTTGGATACTGCCAGAACTGTTCTCCAACCGATACGTTGGCCAGTTCGAAGATCGCGAGGCTCAGATAGCGCGTCTGCCGGATCACAGGAGTCTCTTGGCTGAATTCAAAGAGGTCTCGAGAGAGGCAGGTGCCGCGGTGGCCCTGCCGTTTGCAGAGGTCGTGGATGCGAGGACTTGTTACAACTCGCTCGCGCTGATAGACAAGAGCGGGAAGGTGAGAGCCGCATATCGGAAGATCCACATTCCAGACTCTGAGGGGTACAGAGAGGATCTCTACTTCAAGCCAGGAAACATGGGGTACGTTGTCGCCCGTCTGGGCGATGTCAAGATCGGCCTTGGAATATGTTGGGATCAATGGTTCCCGGAGGTGTCCAGGACCTTGGCACTCAAGGGCGCCGAGCTCCTGATTTACCCCAGCGCGATAGGCTCCGAACTGGCAAGGCCGGATTTCGACTCCCGTCCCGAGTGGGAACTTGTGATGAGGGCACAGGCGGTAATGAATCGGGTATTCGTTGCTGCCGTGAATCGCGTCGGCCAGGAAGAGAAGATCAGGTTCTATGGAGGCAGCTTCGTTGCTGACCCGCGGGGCAAGGTCGTCAGGCGCGCATCCACGAGCCGCCCTGAGACGGTGTTTGTGGAGCTGGACCTGTCCCAGATCCGAGATGCCCGTTCATTCTTTGGATTCCTCGACACGCGCCAGCCGCATACCTACGGAGGTTTGACAAGGGCGAGGAGGCCAAGGCATGGCCGCTAGAAGCGCTAGCGAGGAAGCACCGCAGACCCCCGCAGAGGGTGGACTCTCAATGCCGGCGGAATGGGGCCCGCACGCTGGATGTTTCATCTCCTGGCCATGTAGGGAATTAACCTGGCGAGGACACTTCGAGGAGGCAAAGAAGGCCTACTCCGCTGTCATCAAGACAATTGGCCGTTTCGATCCCGTAACGGTCGTCGTTGATCCCAAGACCGCTCAGGAGGCGCGAAGAAGACTCGGTCCAGAAGCGAGGCTCTTCGAGGCGGCGCTTGATGATTCGTGGGCAAGAGATAACGGTCCAATCTTCGTCCGGAGGGAAGACAACAGGCTTGCGCTCGTCAATTTCAGATTCAACGGCTGGGGTCATAAGCAGCCGTGCGAGAAAGACGACAATCTGCCGATCCTCCTGGCAGAGCGATTGAGGATCAGGCGTTACGATGCGCCCATGGTCCTCGAGGGAGGTGCGATAAGCGTTGACGGCGACGGTACACTGCTCACGACCGAGCAATGCCTGCTCAATGCCAACCGCAACCCCAGCATGTCGCGGGAAGGGATCGAGGAGGTCCTCGCCAGCTATTTGGGCATACGAAAGGTAATCTGGATCGCCAGAGGAGTCGAGGACGATATGACTGATGGACACGTTGACGGTGTCGCCGGGTTCGCAATGCCCCATGTCGTGCTGGCTGCGCACACAAGTGATGACTCTGACCCGAACTATCGGAACTTGGAGGAGAACTTGGCTCGGCTGGAATCCGCCACTGATGCCAAAGGACGACCCCTGGAGGTGGTGAGAATGGTCCAGCCAAAGCCGATATTGGTTGGAAGTGTCTCCATAACTCCCAGCTATGTCAACCTCTACTTCGCCAATGGCGCGGTGGTCTTCCCGACCTATGGAATTCGAGAAGACAAACTCGCCCTTGAGACCCTCGCCTCCCTGTTTCCCGAGCGCGAGATTGTTGGTGTCAGGTGCGACCACATCAGTATTGGAGGAGGGGATGTGCACTGCATCACCCAGCAGCTGCCTGCGGGCGAGCCACTATACCCTTGACGCAATCTGGCAGCATCCCGGTCGTGCGACGAGGGCGAATCCGAATTTTGAACCGTATGTGGACCGGGCGAGATTTGAACTCGCGACCTCCCGCATGCCAAGCGGGCGATCTGCCGCTGATCTACCGGCCCATTCAGAGTGCGATGTATATGGTAGATATAGTTAAAACTTGCCGAGCGTCGTTCATTCGCACCGGATGGCTCATACGAACGAATCCAGCTTCTTCTGGTATCTGACCTTCTCGCCAGGAACAGACATCGGATACTCTTCCGTCAAGCATCCGAGGCAGAGATCGTTCGCAGGATGCCCGATCGCGTCCACGAGCCCTTCCACCGAGATGTACCCGAGACTGTCGGCCGTGATCATCTTGCCGATCTCCTCGATCGTCCTGCCTGTGGCCGCGAACTGCTCCCTCGTCTTCATGTCGATGCCGAAGAAGCACGGGGCCCTGATCGGCGGAGATCCCACTCTCACGTGGACTTCCTTCGCCCCAGCGTTCCTCACGATCTGCACTATCTGTCGGATGGTGTTGCCTCTGACGATCGAGTCGTCCACGAGGACGACTCTCTTGTCCTTGATGACGCTCTTTAGAGGGTTCAGCTTGAGCATGACGTTCGTGACACGGTCCGCCTGCTCCGGCATGATGAAAGTCCTTTCGACATACCTGTTCTTCATCAGCCCCTCAGAGTAGCGTATGCCCGACTCCTCTGAGTATCCGATCGCATGCGATCTCCCGGAGTCAGGGATCGGGACGACCACGTCAGCATCGACCGGCTGCTCCTTTGCGAGGCGCTGGCCTATCCTGGTCCTGACCTCATAGACCAGCTTGCCATCGATGCACGAGTCCGCCCTTGCGATGTAGACCCATTCGAACATGCAGTGGGCCTTTCCCTTGGACAGTCCTGTCTTGATCGACCTTATCTCGCCCGGGAGCATCTCGACGATCTCTCCAGGCTCGACATCTCTGATGAATTCCCCGCCCAGGGTGTCGAACACAACGCTCTCGGAAGCAGCTGCGAATCCAGACTTCGTTCTCCCGACGCACAGCGGGCGGAAGCCCAGCGGGTCTCTCATTGCGAAGACCCGGTTGTCGATCATGATCGTCATCGAGTACGAACCATGCAGCATGGACATGAGGTTCTTCAGGGACCTCACGGGATCGCCGGTGTTCGCGATGTCGTTCGCGAGAAGCCTGACGGCGATCTCAGAATCAGAAGATGTGATGAACGCCCAGCCCTTCTTCTTCAACTCGTCCATGATCTTCTCGGCGTTCACTATCTCCCCGTTGTGCGCTAGCGCAATGTCGCCGTAGTTAGTGGAAACCACTATGGGCTGCGCGTTCTCCAGGTTGGACGATCCCATGGTTGAGTACCTGACATGACCTATTCCCAGCTGTCCCTTCAGGTTGTTCACATCGTCAGTCTTTAGCGCCTGATGGGCTAGGCCCATGCCCTTGATGGCCTTGATCCCGTTGTTGTAGATCGCGATCCCGGCCGATTCCTGGCCCCTGTGCTGGAGCACTCTGAGGGCATAGAAGATGTCAATTGAGACGTTCGCGACGGAAGCTATTGCGAAAACACCGCACTCTTCCCGTGGGTGATCAGGCTCCATTGACCTTTGCCCCCCCTCTCTGGAATGTGCACATCAATGCTGTTTCGCCCAATTGTAGTGTCTCAGCTTAGCTGTTGCCCCGAAACCGCACGAAGCACAAACCTTGTGTCTCACGTGATATGCGCGCTTGCCGCACCGTCGGCAGACTATGTGGGTCTTCTTGCTACTACGCTTACCCATCGATGGAGTGCCCTTCGTCATTCGACCCTACCTCACGGTGAAATGTATATTACGTTGTCTCCGCGGACTATCGTGGACTCCATCTTACGCACGACATTGTTCTCGTAGGTCTCCTCGACGTTCTTCAGGACAAGGTTCATGTGCGGATCGTAGCCGTCGAGAACGCCGCGGTATCCTCTCTTCCCCTTCAGCTCGACGATGACATGCTGATTAATCGACTTGTTCAGAACAGCCAGGGGTTTGATCAAATTGACACACCTGTCTCGTGATAACGGATACTGTACTTAAAGCTTTTCGGTTTGACATCGGCACGGATTGCGACTGCTGGCTGACCTGTTTTGCAGCGATTCTCACTCAAAGCTGGACCGTCGCGTCTTCCTTCAGACGCTCGAGTATCAGGTACGTATTGCTCCTCTCGACCTCTTCGATCTTGATGAAGGCGTCCACGATTTCCTTCAGCTCCTCCCTCGAGGACGCTCTGAGAAGGACCGCGAAATCGATGTTCCCGAGCAGGAAGTAGACCGCCCATACACCCTGTATCTTGGCGATTCTCTCCCCGATCTTCTTGGAGTACTCCGGACCGTATCTTCCAGTCACCAGAGAGATGGCTAGTATCTCCTTTCCGACCTTCAGCGGGTCAACGACCGCCTTGAACCCAGTGATGACCCCTTCCTCGATCAGTCTGTTGACTCTGTAGTGGACGGTTGACGATGACAGACCGGTCTTCTCCCCTATCTTCTTCAGGCTGATATTGCAGTCTTCCTGAAGCATTTTCAGAATGATCTTGTCGCTTTTGTCTAGAGTAACGGCCGTTTGTTTCTCGGTCAAGAGCTTCCTCCCCGAAAATATTCGAAAAGAGTACAGCGATTTCGTATTCATAACGCTTTCGATGCAGCCGGTTCGAACAGAATAGAATTCATAGCGTGTTCAGTACGAAAACCGTGGAACGAGCCCCGATTCGATTTCCGGAAAACGGCGACTCCATCGGAATTGGTATGTGAATTGAGGCCAGGATCGAACTGCCCTGGGCGACGACGTGGACGCAACCATCAAATACACACTAAGTTCGTAGCTTTCAACGGTGGGCAAATGGGCTTTCTCGATAAGATGAAATCCGTAGGGAGCGCCATGACGGGTGGCGCGGCGAAAGTGAGCATCGAATACCCTCATCAGGTAATGAAGCCTGGTGATTCAATGCCTGTAAAGGTGACAGTCGTCTCGATGGGCAAGGAGGTCAAATCCGGCGGGGTCTTCGTTGATGTGTATGCAGAGGAGAACGGTAAGGTCAAATGCAAGACCTGCGGGCACGAGGCCGATCTCCGCCGTGAGACGGTGAAGCAAGCGATCCCGGTCGGTCCTGCGTTCGTGCTGCAGCCGAGCGAGACCAAGGTCTTCGACGCAACGATCCAGGTCCCCTCTGGCCAGCCGACATACAACGGGCAGGTCAGTCATCAGTGGAAGATCAGAGGAAGGCTCGATGCCTTTGGGAACGATCCAGATTCGGGATTCCAGGTGCTTGAGATAAGGTAGACCACTGACATACTCTCTGGCGTAAACACCAGAGGTTCTTCGGCTCACACCGTCGCTCACGATACCACCTTCCATAGATGGCCGTTCCAACGGCGTACCGATGGCTGTGCCAGACAGCCACTACTTCCCTCGACTGGCTTCCCAATCTGGTGAAGATACCTGGCAAGGATGTTTCTCGCGCCGTTGACATCTGCGTTGATGTGACCCCCGCAGTTCGCGCACACGAATAAACCTCTGTGCACTCGGCGCATGAGCTTCCTGTCCTCGTTCCCGCAAGCAGAGCATCGACCCTTGGATGTCCCGCGTTCGTCTATCTCAACCAACCGTATGCCACTTCGCTCAAGCTTGTAGCGAAGCTGAGAGACGACTTCCCTTATCGGAAACTGTTGCCAGTTTTGGCTCGACTTGTCATTCCACTTCTTCCCGTCCTTGTCCTTCTTTATTCCACCCAGATCCCCTACCACGACCTCCTTTACGTTCCCACTCGAACAATCCTCTGCGATCTGCTTTGTCAGCGCGTGGATCCCTTGACCGACCTGCCTCGCGCCACGCTTCGACATCCTGCTCAAAGATCTGCTCCAATCCTTTCGCCCCTTCGGACGCTCCATGATCGCGCTCTGGACTCGCGCCCTCTCCTTGTTCCAATAGCGCAGATGCGACAGCAACTTTCCACCTTTGTATATCTCCGTCTTGCCATCCTCGCTTGCTGAAGTCACCGGATTCCGCATACCCAGATCTATCGCCACGATCCGACCTTCCGTTCTCCACTCTGGTTCTGGGAGCAAGATCTTCGCGTGAACCTCGAAGTATCCGTTGCGGGGCATGATCTCCAACTGCTTTATCTGCCCAACTGGCAACGGAGTGCCCCACCTGAGAATCCGCAACGGCATATACTTGTTAGGATAACCAAGCTCGTCCTTTAGTCCCTTGCTGATCGTCAGTAGAATGATACCGTTGTGCGCGATCCTGAACGCATCTTCCGTGAACAATATCGAGGAAAGGAATTCTTTCTTTCGGAAGCCTGGTGGCCTCGCGGTCTTGTCGGACTTTCGCAACGCAAACCATGATCGAAAACCGTTGCTGACCTGATGTGCGGGGTGCTGATACGTGTGCGCTGGTAGCAACACGTGATATGGACTCTCATGAACGGTTTTCTGCAAATCGATGCCAGTCGGTATCTTGCCTGTCTTGTCCCACACATCTCGTGCGTTCCAGAGTGCCGTGTTGTAGAGCTTCGTCGCTACCCATGACATTCGTGCTAGTATCCTGAATGTCGTGATGTCTGTTTCGATCCTGCCTACTCGGCATTCATATCTCGGCATTTCGTCTGCTCGCGAATATATTTCTCTATCGTCTCTTTGCTCACCGTTCCGGCAGTTCCGGCATAATAGGCATTTGTCCAGCGTATCTTCTTCTCGCTTCCGTAGCGATGGTTATAGAGACGTGAACTTATGCCCTTGAACCAGTTGACCAAGAGCGACGGGCTGTTCTGTGGTGGGCTGGATACGAACAGATGTATGTGATCCGACATTATCTCAAGGCCAATGACCTCCAATCCTTTCTCGCTGGCTATCTCTCGGATTATCCCATCCAATCGTTCCCTAACTATGCCGGAAAGAACTGCCCTGCGATACTTTGGTATCCACACTAGATGGTAGAAGATGTGATACCTACTATGCCTCGTCGCCTTCGTACCCATACCATACTCCTTTGTCTTGCAGACTATATGTACATATGCCTTTGCTCGCTAACTCCGGCCTCGAAGACCGGAGAATGCGCTCGCCGTTCTTCTTTCAAGGGCTGGCTCCGTTCTGCGACCTCCGGCCCTTGAGCATCCGTTTTTCTATCGTTCCCCGCAGACTAGATGAAAGCTCCGATCGTCGGCAGGTCCATGAGGTCCATATCGAAGAATATGATGCCCTCTCGGATCTCGTGGGCATCTAGCTCATTTTTCCCGTTCAGCTTCGCCAAGAACGATGCTCTCCACCAGAGGTCGAGAGCGTTGTTCGCGAGTGCGCCAAGATACACCTGTGCGAAGTTGTACTCGTAACCCTCCATGTCGCAGAGATATGCAGCGTGCCCCAGGAAGCAGTCTCGTGCGTTCACGATCGCCATATAGTCCTTGAACGCCACTCGTCCAGAAGCAGTGATGGGCAGAAGCTCAACTTCCTAGGGGTTGGTCCTTGAGAACTCTTGAGTCCTTCCGTCTTCAGATAGAGAGTATCCAACGATCTCCTTCCCGACCAGGCGGAATATCTTCCAGTCGTTCTTGTCATCAATGTAGATTGGAAGGAGCGAGAGATCTGGCAGGTCGAACAGTTCAGTCCCGTCTATCAGAGCTCTCTCCTCGAGGTCGGCATCCGGCTCAGTTCTTCGTACTATCTTTGCGATCTCGTTTGCAGGGGCGTTCTGTTTCGTCCTTCCGTGCTCTGCGTATGCAAGGACCCTGCTCAGGCCGAGTTCGTCGACCAGCTCGCCTGAGAGCGAGTGCCCAGCTCCTCTGACGGATGAGAAGGATTGGGCGACCCATGTATCTCTCGTATTCTTGACGAATTCCGTGAAGACTCTCTTCGCGCTTTCCAACTCTGAGCTCAGCCTTCCCTCGCCGTAATCCGCTATGATTGCGCGCGAAACGCCGCCCAGGCTCTCTCCTTCCAGTCCGATGCCCCTGCAGGACAGGTTGATATTCAATTGGATCCTCCAGCCGACGAATACGTTGATCGGGAACGATCGGCAGTAGTGAGGGCGATCGTTGTAGATTCGGCATCGCTTGTCCGTCAGGAAGTAGCACGCTCCATGAGCGCCCTTCAACTTCAGTGCGGCGCCAGTCACGTCAGGGGATATGTGTCGGTCAGCTATCGCGTCAGCGAATCGAGGGTCTTTCCTGAACCTCTCTTCTTCGGTGGGAAGGAGTTCGGGTTGACACAGGCAGCACAGCGCGCACCCATCGATGCATCTGTATGACTTCCCGTCTACCTCGGAGTAGTCGATCTCGAGGGGCATGTTGGGGTTAGCCAACAACGTCCCTTCCCGCCCTTTCGCCGACCTGGCCGCCGTTCTCGATCATCAGCTGTCCTCTGAGGAACACTGCATGCGGAAATATCCCCGACACGCCCTCAAAGGCCGTCCATCCGCATTTGGAGTGGAGGTTGTCTGCTCTGATGATGGTGCCAGCGGAGGCATCCACGACCATCAAGTCTGCATCGTATCCTACAGCTATCTTTCCCTTGCGGATACCGTAGATCTCGCCTGGTCTCTCGCAGAGCATCCGTACAAATCCAGAAAGCTCGAGATGCTTGTCCTTCACATGCTGAAGCATCATCGGGACCATTGTCTCGACACCTGGCATGCCCGTCGGGGCGTAATCGAAATCTTCGTGCTTCTCGTCGATCGTGTGGGGCGCGTGGTCAGATGCGATGATATCGAAAGTGCCTTCCTTAAGAGCCTGGAAGAGCGCGTGTCTGTCCTCCCTCTTCCGGAGCGGAGGATTGACTTTGGCAAGCTTTCCGAGGCGACTGGACACATCCAGAAGGACATGTTGTGGTGTCACTTCCGAGGTCAGGTTTGGGACCCTCTCGATGAGCGGGATCGACGATTTGGCCGAGACATGGCAAATGTGTAGACGGCAACCTTTCGCGGCCTCCTTCACCTTTCTGATCGCAATCCTCTCGCAATCGTTCGATCTGTTCCTAAGATGGTCCTCGAGGTCCTTTTCAATCTCCTTCTTCCGCATGGATTCGTCCTCTGCGTGCACCGCCAAGACCTTGCCGGTGCTGGCTATCGCTGAGATTTCCCCGTTGATTGTCTCCAGCGAAGGGACAAGTAGCTCCCCCGTCGTGCTGGCCATGTAGAGCTTGAAGCCTATGGATTCCTTTGCGAGTCCAGCCGCATCCATCCCGGGCCTCACGCCTGCGAACAGGCCGAAATCCACCATGCTCTTGGCCGAGGCGATCTTCTTCTTGTCCCTCATAGCTGCGACGGTTGTCGTCGGGGGCCTGGTGTTGGGCATGTCGAAGACGCATGTCACGCCTCCGTACAACGCAGCTAGCGATCCAGTTGCGAAATCCTCCTTCTGGGTCATGCCAGGATCTCTGAAGTGTACGTGCGCGTCAGTCGCTCCCGGAAGAATCAGCTTGGACCCGAAATGGTATTCCTTGTCCCCCTCGAGCAACTTCGCTATCTTCGCAATCTTCCCGTCCTCGATGCCTACGCAGCACCTCTCAAGTCTGCCAGAGACGTAGCAGCTACCCTCGACTACAACTTCCATTTTCTTCACGGAGTGTCCTTCTTTTCACGTCCCCGCCAGGCTTGTCCTCGGAGAATACCTCTGCTTGGAACTTGAATATCTTGGTGTCCGGTTGCAGCCAAGCATCCGGCATCAGGCCGGCTTTGAGACAGCACTGACCCAGGAACTCCTCGGCATCCCATCCCCATACAACCGGCACCTGCGGCAGGAGCAGCCCTCTTCCGAATCCTCTTTGGATTATGAGTCCGTCCTCCCCGATCTTCACGCAGGAGACATATTCCTTTGCTTTCTTCACGGACACCTCCATGGGAGGTGTGAGCAGGCTGACTTCGACCTTGATATTCTTGAGTTCCTCTGGTCTCACGGGGGGAAACCGCGGATCTCGGGAGCATGCGCTTACCGCAGCGTCCTTCAGTGCATCGATGAGCGGCATGATCGGCTCAGGGTAGCCGATGCATCCCCTCAACTCATCGCCTGGATATTTAGTGAGAGTCACGAACACTCCTGATTTCTCGTTGAAAATGGCTGGCGTCTTCTGC
>JALHSX010000304.1 GCA_022865445.1 Thermoplasmata archaeon
GGACAAGAAGGGTTTCGTGCCGCATCTGACATTGGCTAGGACGCGGAGCCCGAAGAACATCATCAACGTCCAGGAGATCCTCAGGACCAATGCTGCAACGGACTATGGAGAGTACCAGGTGGACAGGGTCCTCCTGAAGAAGAGCGTACTTACCCCCCAGGGTCCTATCTACTCGACGGTCGGGGAGCATCTTCTGGGCAAAACGAGAGATTGAGTCAGCGTCGCTTCCCAGATCTTCTCACTCCGGTCTCGGACAACGACCGCTCCACAACATCCACGAGGTCCATCACCGTGACGTCTGCGGCTTCCCCCTGACACTCTCTCAGATTCTGCTCGCACCAGGGGCATGAGGTGACGACAACTTTCGCACCCGCAGCCTTCGCCATCGCGATCCTATCCCGTCCGATAGCCTCGGCCAGGCCTGCATACGCGCTCTTCACGCCAGAGCCTGATCCGCAGCATGCGCTGTTCGTCCTTGAAAGTTCCATCTCGATTGGGGCGCGCCCGAGCGCCTTTGCCAGAACCCGACGCGGCTCTTCATACAAATCCTGGGCTCTCCCCAGATCGCAGGGGTCGTGGAAGGTCACGGATTCGAAACCTTTCACGGGTTCACACATCGACTTGTCCAGGTGCTCATCTAGGAACTGAGACACATGCTGGACCTTCACACCGTATCTCTTCGCAAGTTCTGGATAGTGATTGAGCGCAGACGAACAACCTGGACACGAAGTGACTACAGTCTTCGCTCCCGCTCCCTTGAAATCCTTGAAACATGACTCCGCCTTCTCTCGGGCCAACAATTCCTCCCCGAGTTTCCGTACGGTCGATCCGCAGCATCTCTCGTCTTGGGCAAGGTGCGCTGGCTCAATGCCCAACGCCCTCATCACTCTCACGACACGCTTGGCAGATTCCGGGAAGAGCAGCGACGTGGAGCAACCTGCGAAGTACAACACCGCGCCTTTCTTCTTTAGTCGTAACCCTTGGGACCACTTCGATTTCTGGCGCCTCGGGACCTGCCACGGATTGTCGTAGTTCTTGACGCTCGCGATGAGAGATTCGTGTTCCTTGGTCCCTCTCTTTTTAAGCTTTTTCGCAGTAGCTCTCGTGCTTATTATTCCCTTTTTGGTATCAACCCTCGAAGGACACACCTCAACACAAGCTCCACAGGAGGTACACGTGAACAGACCCCCCTTCAAGGCCTCATCGATCCTCCCCCTCGACCCCTCGAGGTAGGCGCCTATCCCGCCCATATGCCCGGAGGTCCCGAAGACAGGGCCGATGACATTGTAGGTCGGACAGTGCAGTAGACACATCCCACATCCTATGCAGTACTGCGCCTCCTTGTCAGCAGCTTCAAGTCGGCCATCGTCCACGAAGATGATCACGACTTCCTTGGGACCGTGCATGCCCTTGTAGACCTGCTTCTCGATGTCGGCGGTATAGCTGGGGCCAGTTATCACGTTGATGTACGAACTTATGATCTTCCCGGTCGATAGATAGGTTTGGAGCTTCGTCACGTTGACGGCCTCGTCCAGATTTGGAACGACCTTCTCGGGGGTGGTGATTATGATGTGCTTGTCTGGCAACATGGCGCACTTCGACGCATTGCCCTCATTGTGAACGATGACCACTGCTCCTTCGCATGCGGCTATTGCATTCGCGCCTGTGATGCCCACCTTGGCCTTGGAGATGTACGAAGCGATCTCTTCCCGCATGACGCGCGTGAGTTCCATCGGGTCATCGGATACCTTCTTCTCGAAGTGCTTGGTGAACAGCTCCGATATCTGGTGCCTAGTCAGGTGGCACGCTGGGCCCGTGGGGTGTGCGGCCTCACAGCCGGCAAGCTGCACGATCCGGTCCCCCAGGTCCGTCTCGATGACCTTGATGCCGCTCTTCTCGAGATGTTCCGCAAGATGAAGTTCCTTGGTCACATTGGATTTGGATTTAACGACGAGGTCGTATCCTTAGAGCTCGTCCTTGATCTTCCTGACTGCTGCATCGGCGTTCTTCGCCATCACCACTCTGAATCCGTTCTCGCGAAGCACGGCCAAGGCTTGTATGAAGAGGTCCTCGTTGCCGACAGAGGACTCCTTCGTCTTCCGAAGACGCTCCTTCCTGGATTCCAGGTCGGGA
>JALHSX010000305.1 GCA_022865445.1 Thermoplasmata archaeon
GGCGTCGCGCTCATAGTAGACAAGAGGATCGCGAGCAAGCTCATCGAATCGAAGTCCATCGAAAAGATATTCCAGATAGACGAACACATCGGCTGCGCGACCTCGGGCTTGGTCGCAGACGCTCGTGTCCTGGTGGACTATGCCAGGATGTTGGCCCAGGTAAACAAGGTGACCTACGCTGAGAAGATGGACATCGAGACGCTCGTGAAGAGACTCTGCGACTTCAAGCAGAACTATACTCAGTATGGTGGCGTCAGGCCATTCGGAACCGCGCTTTTGGTGGCGGGAGTCGATGAGCAGGGCTGCCACTTGTTCGAGACCGACCCGAGCGGTGCGCTCGTCGCCTACAAGGCCGGCTCCATAGGCGCTGGCAAGAACGCCATCATGGACGTCTTCGAGGAGGAGTACAAGGAGGGTCTTTCCATGGACGAGGCCATCCTGCTCGGGCTCAAGGCCCTCGCCAAGGCGACTGAGGAAAGCCTCAACACGAAGGCCGTCGAGATCGGCGTTGTCAAAGTCGGCGAGAAGTTCAGGAGGCTCACGGACGCCGAGGTCGAGGCCTACGTGAAGACGCTCGCAGCCTGAGCTGATATCATGGTCGACCTTGATGAGGCAATAGTCGCAAGGTATGAATCGCACGGCGAGAGCTTCGAGATTCTCATAGACCCTGACGTCGTCCAGAAGATGAAGGACGGCAGGGAGGTCGACCTTGTCGAGCACATGGTCATAGACACCATTTTCAAGAACGCGAAGAAGGGGACAAGGGCTCCTGAGGACAAGATCAAGCAGATCTTCGGGACAGTCGACCCGACCCAAGTCGCGAAGATAATCATCCTGAAGGGCGAAGTGCAGCTCACGACCGAGCAGCGCAAGATCATGCAGGAGAACAAGCGCAAGAGAATCGTCGAGTACATCGCGAGGAACGCGATGAACCCCCAGACGGGCGCCCCGCATCCGGCCACGAGGATCGAGATCGCGATGGAGGAGGCGAAGGTCCACATAGATCCGTTCAAATCCGTTGAGGCGCAGGTCCCCGCGATCATGGACGCTCTCAGGCCGCTGATCCCGATAAAGTTCGATAAGGTTCGGATCGCTGTGAAGGTCTCGGGGGAGAGCTACGGCAGATGCTTCGAGGATTTCAAGCACTTCGGCAAGATCACAAAAGAGGAGTGGCAGAAGGACGGCTCTTGGATAGGAGTGATTGAGATGCCCGCGGGCCTTCAGACCGAGTTCTTCGAGAAGATCAGCAACAAGACTCACGGTGAGGCGGAGACCAAGATACTGAAGTGATTCCTCAGATGTCTGGCTTGTACAGAATCGCTATGGAATGACCCCAACAGGTCCGACCAAAAGGTTTAAGGATATAACGCAGTTTCCGCTCCGACGAGAGATAAAGGTAAATGCACTACTGCGAGCAGCGATGGAAATCTTTGTGATTTGAAGCCTCGCTGGCAGCGTGTTTATCGCAAACATGCGAGTGAGTCAAATGCAATCAAGCGATTCTAGGGAGAGCGTTAGAGAGGTAGTCGTACCTGGAGAACTTCTCGCGATATCAAGCAAGAAGGCCGGGGTTGGAACATATTCGGAGGGAGGCAAGATATTCGCCTCCCAACTAGGCATCAAAACCGTCAGGCCAGATTCGATAAGCGTCGTGCCTTTGGCGGGGCAGTACATCCCGGTGACGGGAGACCTTGTGGTAGGCAAGATCGTCGACGTAGGAGCTTCCAACTGGCTAGTGGACATAAACTCGCCGTATCCGTCTCCGTTGCACGTGAACGAGGTTCCGTGGAGGGTCGAATTCGGTGAGACTCGCAAGTTCATGACCGTTGGAGATATCGTGCTCCTCATGATCGTCGGCGTGGACGAGACGAAGAGGATACGGGTCTCGATGCAGGAGCACGGCCTCAGGAAACTCACGGGCGGCACGGTCATGGAGGTCTCTCCGTCCAAGGTCCCGAGAGTCATCGGCAAGAACGGCTCCATGATCCAGATGCTGAAGAACATGACTAGCTGCCGGATATATGTGGGGCAGAACGGAAGGATCTGGATCGACGGTGAGCTGGATAGTATCGTCAGGGCTGTGCAGGCGATCAGGATGATCGAAGATGAAGCGCACAGCCAAGGACTGACAGAGAAGGTCAAAGCACTCCTGGAGAGAAGCTCCGGGACAGGAGCGTGAAGTGAATGGGTGGAACACCTACGGATCTCAAGCTGATTGATGAAAATGGCCGGAGACTAGACGGCCGGAGGCCAGACGAGATGAGGCCTCTGAGGATAGAAGCCGGCGTCCTGAAGCGTGCGGACGGCTCGGCATATGTGGAATGGGGTTTGAACAAGGTCATGGCCGCGGTCTACGGACCGAGGGAATGCCATCCCAGGCACTTGCAGAACACGGAGAGGGCCCTCGTGCAGTGTCGCTACAACATGGCATCGTTCTCCGTCGACGACCGGAAGAGGCCCGGACCGGACAGAAGGTCCCACGAGATATCCAAGATAATCTCAGAGGCGCTGACTCACGTCGTATTCACAGAATACTTCCCGAGGACATCGATCGATGTGTACATCGAGGTGCTTCAGGCGAACGCTGGCACAAGATGCGCTGGCTTGACAGCTGCGTCGGTGGCGCTCGCTGACGCGGGAGTACCGATGAGGGACCTCGTGGCTTCATGCGCTGCTGGCAAGGTATCGGACACCGTCGTCCTAGACCTGGGAAAGGAAGAAGACAACTTCGGCCAGGCGGACATCCCCGTCGGATATGTTCCCAGGACCGGGGAGATAGTCCTCCTCCAGATGGACGGGGACCTCACCCACGAAGAGTTCGACAAGGGCCTCCACATGGCCGTAGAGGCGTGCAAGAAGATATCGGACATCCAGCGAGACGCGCTCAAGAGGAGATACTCTGCGAGGACCCAGGATACGGAGATCGACTCCACGGAACGCTCGGAGGCGGTGTAGATGGGAAAGGATGTTGTGGCCGACCTCAAGAGGGATTACATATCGAAGCTTCTAGCAAAGGGTCAGCGAGGCGACGGACGGAGATTCGACGAGATGCGCCCGTTGACCATCGAGACGAACTTCATCGGCTCGGCTGAGGGCTCAGCTAGGGTCAAACTTGGAAACACGGATGTAGTGGTGGGCGTGAAACTCATCGCGGGAGCGCCGTTCCCGGACACTCCGGACACCGGGGTGCTGACGACAAACGCCGAGCTAATACCGATGGCTAGCGACACTTTCGAAGCAGGACCTCCGGACCAGGAGTCCATCGAGGTGGCGAGGGTTATCGACAGAGGCATCAGGGAGGGCCACGCGGTCGACATGACCAAGCTCTGCATCGTGCCGGGCAAAGAGGTCTGGATCATGTTCGTCGATGTGCACGTGCTCGACTACGACGGCAACCTGTTCGACGCTGCAAACATCGGCGCGAACGCGGCTTTCAAGGGCACAATCGTGCCTGCGAAGAGAGCTGGCAAGGGCGAGGACTATCCGCTGCCCGTACTGCACCAGCCGATCTCAATCACAGCAGTCAAGATCGACGGGAAGATACTCGTAGACCCGACCCACGACGAGGAGAGGGTTGCGGACGCGAGGCTTACCGCGGCTACCATAGAGACTGGGAACCTGTGCGCGATGCAGAAGGGCCTCCACGGAGCGTTCACGATGGAAGAGGTCTTCAAGGTGGTCGAGATATCGAGGAGAATCGGAGCCGAGATTCGCTCGAAACTCTGAGGGATGGAGATATCATGTCCAAGAGAACGAAGAAGGTCGGCACATCCGGAAGATTCGGCCCGCGATATGGAGTTACGGTCAGGAAGCGCATAGCAGACGTCGAGGCCGAGACTAAGGGAAGGCACGAATGCCCGGTCTGCCACGGCGTGGCGCTTGGCCGGAGCGCGACCGGCATCTGGATCTGCAGACACTGCGGCGCCAAGATGGCCAGCAGCTCGTACATGCCCACTGCCCCAGTTGCAGTCAGACGCGAACTCGCGCAAGTGCTGGCGAAGGCCGAGGGCAAAGAAGAGGCGGTCGCACAGAAGGATGAAGAGACCGAGGACGCCGCTGTCGAAGAGCCGGTGAAAGCTGAGAAGGCCAAGAAACCGAAGAGGAAGGCCAAGAAGAAGGAGTAGATGACATGTACAAGTGCTCGAAGTGCAAGGAGCCCGTAAGGACGAACGTGAACACGGTCGGTCTCCAATGCGAGAAGTGCGGCTCGAAGGTCTTCTACAAAGAGAGACCGAACGTGAGGAAATCGATCAAGGGCAGATGACATTGACCAGCAGGGCTGAGCTGACCGTGAAGACCGCGCGACCGGACGTCGTCGCTGGAGCTCTCTCGCCTGAGCTTGCGGAGAAGATCCCGAGGACGAAGGTTGTCGTGGAGAAACGGGATGGCGAAGTGCGGATCGTCATCGAGGCTGACGACCAGAACGCCTTGAGGGCGGCCCTGAACTCATATATCAGATGGACTAATGTAGCAGAGGAGACGGCGAAGGAGGCAGGAAGGAGATGATGGACAACATACCACCGAAGGTCCAGAACCAGATAGCTCAGTTCCAGCAACTGACTCAGCAGATCCAGATGGTCACGACTCAGAAGATACAGCTCGAGGCGCAGGTGAGGGAGCTGGAGAAGACGGTCCAGGAACTCGAGAGGGTGACCGAAGAGTCGGCAGTGTTCAAGAATGTAGGCTCTCTATTGATCCAAGTCAAGGACAAGCCCGCGCTTATAACCGAGCTGAAGGATCAGAAGGAGACCGCGGAGGTCCGCGTCAAGACCCTCGACAGACAGGACAAGCACTTGAGGGAGAGGCACAAGAGTCTGCAGGACCAGATAACCCAGGCGCTCCAAGCACCAGCTCCTGCGAAGCCAGCGCCCGAGGTCGACGAGACGTAATCTCGAAAACGAATCCATTCTCCCGAAGGCGTTTCTTCTTCGGGAGTTTGGGCATCTATTTTATAGGTCATTCGTTCTGACATCCACTCGTGCTTTCCAGCATAGCCGCGGAATTGTCAAAAGACGGCGGCACCCTCATCCTGCTTCACGGGAACGCCGACGCGGACGCAGTCGCGAGCGCGTTCGCGGTCCAACAGTCGTTCCCTGAAGTCACCATCGGAGTCCCGGGCGGACTCGATAGGGTCTCCAAGGTTCTCGCCCAGACGCTGGGCATCAAGACGACGGAGGATGTGGCGAGAGTCACGCGGAAGAGGCTACTGATACTCGATACATCTGGTCCAGAGCAGCTGAACGGCGACTTCGACATCTCGAATGCGATCGTGGTCGACCACCACGCGAAGAACGCGAAGTGGGAACACGCGTGGATGTATCACTGCGACGACACCAAGAGCTCTTGTTCCGAGATCGTCTTCGAACTCCTCAAATCAGCAGGGAAGAAGCCGACCAAGGAGTCCGCGCTCGCCCTGTTGTTCGGGATTTTGACTGACTCTGGCTACTTCAAGTTCGCGAGACCCAACACGCTGGTGACCTTCTCCGAGCTGATGGGCACTCACAAGATCCAGATGGACGAGGCGATGAGCCTTGTCGACTTGGAGACGGACATATCTGAGAGGATATCCCAGCTGAAGGGAGCGCAGAGGCTGAAGTACTGGAAGGCCGGGGAGTACATCGTGGCCGTATCGCAAGGGAGCGCATTCGAGGCATCTGTCTGCAAAGCGTTGCTCTCCCTGGGCGCGGACATAGCATTCGTTGGATCGCAGAGAGGAGAGCAGTTCAGGATAAGCGCGCGAGCCACTCAGGCGATGGTCAGAAAGGGGATACATCTCGGAAATCTTCTGGGAGGAGTCGGCTCTGAGACCACCAACGGAGGCGGCGGTCATCCGGGCGCCGCGGGACTGACTGGCACAGGCGACGTGGAGGCCATCCTCAACATATCACTTGAGAGCGCGCTCAAGCTGCTGCGAAAGATGTGATCATCGGGTGACTGAGAGCTCCTTCACCCTGCTTAGGTTCTTCGGATTCTTCTCGAAATAGTCTCTCACGGGTTGGAGAATGGTGGAGAGGGAATCCGCCGCACCGTTCTTCAGGTCTTGAGCGTGAAGTTTGCCTTCAACATATGCCGTCTGCAGTTCCTCGAAAGAGGCGAAGTCTATGGGGCCGCCATACTTGGCAGGTCGGTCGATGTGTATCGAGCCGAGCTTCGGGAACGCTATGAAACGCATGATGTCGATGACTGGGTTGCCTTCAGTCTCGGCGGGGCAGAACGCGCTCTTGATCTTCTTGGATATATCCTGCGGCGAGTCGTGGAGGAAGACCGCGCTGTTCGGATTGCTCTTGGACATCTTGGCTTCGACTGGGTCCATTCGGCCTCCGCCCAGTAGACTCACCAGCAATGGTGTGTGCAGCGCGATCGGCTTCTTCCACTTGAGTTTCTCCGCAGCGTCTCTTGCCAACATATGCGCCCTTCTTTGGTCCATGCCTGCGAGCGCGATGTCCACGCCGAGTTCGAAGATGTCGGCCGCCTGCATCGGGGGGTACATCACCTTGGATGCGTCGATCTCCGCCTCGTCCTCTGTCCTTCCCATTATGGTCATTGCACGCTTGATGCGCGTCAACGAGCTGGCCTTGGCGATCCGGATGAATTTCTCCCAGTAGCTGGAGTGGTTGATCAGGTCGCTGGCCCAAACGAATTTCGCTGAGTCCTTGACGCCCAGCGCGGTGAAGCATTCCTTCAGATACTCTCCGCACACGCGGATGTTGTCGATCTTCCCGCCGAACTTATCGTTGATGAGCGCGTGCCAATCAGCCAAGAAGATTGTCATCTCGACTCCCGCGTTCTGAAGGTCAATTATCTTGCTGGCGGTAATGATCTGCCCGGCATGGACGAAACCGCTCGGCTCGTAGCCGATATATGCAGAGGGTTTTGAGTTGGTCTCAAAAAGGGCCCTTAGCTCCTCGGAAGTTACAATCTCGAGAGCGTTTCTGGAAGCTAGCGCAAACTTGGAATCGATGTCCATCGACGTGCCCTCTCCCGATAGAAGAGTGCACAGGAAAAAGCTTTGTGACGCGGGCCATAAAGGAAAACGTTAAGAAGGGCACAGATATTAGGACTAGTCCCATTCGGGGATTCAAGAGGGGGAGCGCATGAAGGTTTCAGCTCTGCGGAATGGCA
>JALHSX010000306.1 GCA_022865445.1 Thermoplasmata archaeon
ATTCTCTTCGAGGATGATGCTCTGGGTATATTAGCCTTTTTCCCTCTGGGTTCTGGAACAATTCCGTTAAGGAAGGAGCCCCCGAGCACGAATATCGTCACTCGACTGCTACATGTAACCAGAATAGCATAATATACCAGTCATCGTCAAGGACGAGATGCTTGTCAAGGGAGTCGTCTTCTACCTGGACTTTGGTCTTCCATTTGAGGCGAGGTCACTTCTCTAAGACTTCAGATTAGCTGTCAACAACTCGATCCGGGCAGGCCTTCAAGCGCGAGTGACTTCGAGGAACGCCCTCGTCAAGATTGCGTACAAGGATTTCCGCGAACAACATCCAAGGATGTACGCGAAGCATCTGGTATCGGCGTTCGAAGTGGCTGGGAGCATTCTGAAGAACCATCGCAAGCGCGTTCGGAAAGGTGTCACCTGCAGACTCCCATTTGTCAAGCGCCTGATGATGAAAGCAGAGAACCAGGCGTACAAACTCGATCGGGAGTCAGGAGTCATCGACCTTCCGATCAGGGCTGGCTGCCATGTCGAGTTGAGACTCATCGTCAGCCAGTATCATCGGAAGTATCTGGATGACACGGCGCTCTCCCTCGGATCGTTGACCGTTCTTCCGGATCGAGTCATAGTGGCATTCAGGAAGGAAGCGCCGAAGCCGTTTGTGCCCGAATCTGCTCTCTCGCTCGACACGAACGAGAGGAGCCTTGACGGTGTGTTCGTTGAAGGCGATGTGGCCAAGGCCGTCAAAGCAGAATTCCCAGAAGTCGCCATCATCCAGCAGCGGCATCATGACAGGCGCAGGAGGCTCCAGAAGAAGAAAGCTCACGACCGCCGAGTTTCCAGGAACCTGTGCAGGAGAGAGGGAACGAGAGAGCACCACTGGATCGACTACAAGCTCCACCAGGTGGCGAACTCGGTCCTGAAGTTCGCGGAGGAACGGAAATCTGCAATCGTTCTCGAGGACCTGAAGGGAATGAGATCGAAAAGGAGCAAAGAGCTGAATCGGCGCCTGAGCATGTGGCCCAGAAGGAAGTTACATCAGATCATCGAGTATAAGGCGCAATGGAAAGGCATCCCAGTGGTCAAGGTCGACCCAAGAAACAGCAGCAGAACGTGCCCGATATGTGGGAGGATACAATATTCCCGAATGGGCACCGAGTTCAAATGCGAGTGCGGCTGGCATATGGACAGGCACATCAATGCCAGCATCAACCTGCTGCAGACAGCCATCTCGAAGGGGATGGCAGGGGGTTTATGGTTTAACCCCGGCGCGTTCCAGCATGACGTGATGATGATCCTATACGAGCCAGCGATGGCCGCACGGTCGGAGCCGAATGGAACGAGTGGCATTGTTGGGGTGACCTAAGGGTCACCGCCCGATAATGCAACAGAACCACTAGGCCATCATCCCGCGTAGTACGATGCGTCGTATGGCTCGGGCTTCAGACCCTTCCTCTCTCTGATCTTCGGGACGGTCTTGTCAACGACCTCGCGCGGCATCTCCTCGAAACCTGAGTTCTCAGTGGACCACAGGGCGCGGC
>JALHSX010000045.1 GCA_022865445.1 Thermoplasmata archaeon
CTCTTCTTGTGAAGCGGTGCGTTCGCTCTCGCCTTCCTCTGCTTCCTAGCCTTCGTGCTCGTTGTCATTCTCGCTCGCCCCTCACACTATCATCGAGGCAGTTGCCGCGATCCTGGGCCATCTCTCAGCCGCTTCTCGCGCAACCGGTCCCTTGATATCAGTTCCCTTCGTCTCTCCGGTGTCGGTCACGAGGACCACCGCGTTGTCCTCGAACTGAACCATCGTGCCCTCCGGCCGTCTGAAAGCCCTTTTCTGGCGCACGATTACCGCCCTGAACAGTTGTTTCCTCGTGTCCGGGGAACCCTTCTTGACGGTGATGACCATCATCTCTCCGAGGGCCGCGTTCGGGTACCGTCTCTTGGTGCCGTGGTAGTTCGGAACGCTGACGACTTGGACGATCTTTGCTCCTGAGTTGTCGATACAGTCCAGCCTCGCGCCGGTCGGTATGCCCCTTGTCTGTCTTCCTGGAATGCCTTTCATCGCGACCACCTACTGTTTGTTCTCTATGACTACGTATGATACTCTCTTGCTCAGCGGCCTGCATTCCATGATGCGGGCCTTGTCCCCGAGCTTCGTCTGAAGGCAGGGGGGCGCGTGAGCCATGTATTTGCTGGTCCTCTTCTCGTATCTCTCGAACTTGGGGATGTACCTCATGTACTCCCTCTGTATGACGACCGTGCTCTGCATCTTCGCCGACACGACTGTGCCGCTCAGGACCGTGCCCCTAACGGGCAGCGTCCCATGGAACGGGCAGTGTTTGTCCTTGCACGTAATCTTCGGCTGCTCCACGTCGAGCCCTATGTCCCTGACGCCGGGCTTCGTCGTCTTCTTGACCTTCTCTGCCATCGCATCTCACCCTACCGTACTTTCTTGATCCTGTCCTCAGGTCTGAACTTGATTTCCTTGCCGGAGACGATGTGCGTCTGAGAGCCCTCCACGAACCTGAACTTGCAGCAGTCCTTGGGGATCGTCTTCACCCGCCCGTCCTGCTCGATCAGCAGAGTGTTCCTCGTCTCGTCCACGACCTTTCCCTTGATCCCAAGGTACTGGTCGCAGGTCGACTCTAGAACGTCCACCTCAAGTCCGATCAGCTCCCGTCTCCGGAAATCTCCTGAACTCATGCTCGGCTACCATCACTCCACAGAGAACCCCAGCTCCTCGAGGACCTCTCTGACCTTCTTCTTGTGCTCGCCCTGCAGCTCTATCCTGCCCTCCTTGGCAGTGCCGCCGGCGGCGCATCTGGTCTTGAGTTTCCTTGCGAGGTCGTCCAAATCTATGTCCGTGTCGTCTATTCCCTCGACAACGGTCACGATCTTTCCGTAGCGTCTGGTGTCCGTGAGTATCCTGATCTTCTGCTGTTCCTTCGCTATCTGCTCACACATGCACAGCTCTTCTGGTAGTCCACACACCGAGCAAATTCCCGCCATTACGTCTTCTCCTCCTTCTTCGGCTTGTCAGCCTTCTCCTTTTTCACCTTGGGTTTCGGTTCCTCTTTCTTGTCGTCCTTCTTTGCGTTCTCTTCCTTCGCGGGCTTCTTCGGGCCGGCCTTCACGGCCGCGGCCACTTCGAGCTCGCGTGTGATCGTATGAATCCTGGCGATGTTCGTCCTCAGGGCTCTGATCTTCCCAGGGCTCGAGGGCGCACCACCCATTGCTGCGATGCCCCTCTCGTGCATGAGCTCGTCGCTGAGCTCCTTGAACTTCGCCTTGATGTCCTCGGGCCGCATCGCCCTGATCTCCTTCGACCTCAGCAGCGCCATCCGTTCATGCCTCCTTCTTCTCCTCAGCCGGCTCGGCCTTCTTCTCCGGCTCTTTCTTCTCGGCGGCCTCGGCCAACGGCTTTGGCTCAGGCGATGTCATCGCTTGAGTTGGGGCTGGAATGATGGCCTCAGTGGCAGGAGGTCCGGTCTCCTTCTTCTTCCGCTTCCTGACCGGCTTCTTCTCTTCGCCCGGAACGGCCGCTCCCTGCGGTCCAGCCGGCGCGGCCTCGTCCTCCTTCTTCTTGGCCCTCGGCTTCTTCTGTTTCTCAGGCGCTTCCCCGGCCGCAGCTCTCTTCAGCTCTTTCACAGCCTCCGCGGCCTTCTGCTCTTCCGCCTTGCCATCCGCCGTCGGAGCTGCTGGTGCCCCTGGCGCCGGTGTGGGCTCAGCTGTCGGCGGGATTATGTCGATCTCGTCCGGCAGCCTCGCGTTCGGATCCATGATTTGAACGGTGACTCCTATGATCCCGGGCTTCAGCTTCGCGGCAGCAAAGCCCTGGTGCATGAAGTTCAGCTTCGCCTCGCCGCAATATTTTATGTGCCCTTCCTTGAACTTCTCGGTCCTGTGTCTCTGACCCGTGAGCTTGCCGGAGATTATGACCTGGCAACCTCTCGCGCCGTTGTCCATGATCCTCCGGACCGTCGAGTGACCCGCCCTTCTGAAGTGCCAGCCTCGCTCGAGCGCGTTCGCCAGCTTCTCCGCCATGATCTGCGCGTTCAGGTTGGGGTTATCGACCTCCTGAACCTCGATCTGCGGGTTGTTGAAGTTGAAGTTCTCTTCGATCGCGTGTGTGAGGCTCTTGATCGCTTCTCCCCTTCTGCCGATTACCAGGCCCGGTCTTTCGCAGATGAGCGTGACCCTCGTGCCCATGGGTGTCCTCTGGACGTCCAGACCTCCGAACCCGGCCCTGCCGACCCTGCTCATCAGGTACTCCTTCAGCAGGACTCTCCGGATGTTCTCGGTGACGAACTTTCTCTCGCTTGCCATTGTGATCCCTCCATCAGGCAGTCCTAGGACGCCTTGATCTCCTCCAGCACGATCTCTATGTTGGTCGTCTGCTCGTTCCAGGGTGTGCTTCTCCCCTGCGCCCTCGGCATGTACGATTTCTCAATCCTGCCCCTGTGGGCTGCTGCGACCTTGACTCTCATGTTGTCCGATTCGAGGCCCTTGTACTCAGCATTGGACTGGGCGCTCTCCAGCACCCTCAAGATCGCCTTCGCGGCCTTCTTCGGGTACCTCCCCGGGCCGATCTTCGGCTTCGGGTTCGCGTACATCTTGAATCTTGTGTAGGGGACAGCGATCTCGAGGTCGATGACACCCTTCAGGTACTTCTTCGCGTCATCCACCTTCATCCCCTTCAGCATCTTGCAGACCTCCCTGGAGTGCTTCGGCGATATGCTGCACTCCTTGCCGAGGGCTCTAGAGGTCGTCTCCGGGTCCGTCTCCTGTGTGTATCCCATTGTTTTCGGCCTCCCTCACTTGAGCGGCATGAACTTGGACGATCTGGTGGCACCTACGCCCAGGCCAGAGTGTCTTACGGCCCTCCTCGTCATCGCGAACTCGCCGAGCGCGTGCCCGATCATCTCGGCCTTTATGGCGACCGGCAAGAACTCCTTGCCGTTGTATACGTGAACCATCTTGCCGACGAATTCGGGCAGGACAGGGATCTCCCGTCTGTGGGTCCTGACAGGTCCATCCGCAGCTCTCAGCCTCCGGACGAACGCTTCCTGCTCGGTGTTCAGGCCCCTGATGTAGGTCCTGCGCGCCCTTGCTGGCAAGAGCTCGATGATATCGGAGAACGGCAGCTTCAGGAGCTCATCCAGCGTGTGACCCCTGTACGTGAACTCCTTCTTCCTCCTTGCCTGGATCTGGCTCTTCTTCTTCCTCATCTTCCTTCTGGCGGCCTTTGCGGATCCCTGGTGTCTCGCGGAGGGCTTGATCTTCTTCTCAGGCGCCGGAGTAGGTCCGGCCACAGGTGCTGCAGCTGGCGCAGCGGCCGCTGCCGGCTTTCCACCCACGATAGGTTTGGCGCCTGCTGCCGGCTTCGCGCCAGGCGCTGCTGGCTTGGCTCCCGCTTTGTCTGCCGGAGCCTTGGCACCCGGCTTCTGAGCTGCATCTTTCTTCTTCTCATCGGCCATTCATCACACCTTCTTCTTCTTCCTCTGGGGTGCAAGCCTGCCGACCTTCCTGCCCGGCGGGGTGTTCCTGCCTACGCTGGATTGTGTTCCAACGTGCGGGTGGCCACCGCCACCGTGCGGGTGGTTGACGGGGTTCATTGCTACGCCTTTGACCTTGAAATATGCCTTCGCCTTCGCGCTGTATGCCCAGAACTTCTTGCCGGACTTCGCGAACGGTTTGTCCTTGTGTCCGCCGCCTGCGACGAGCCCGACTGTCGCCAAGCACTTGTGGTCGACATCCTTGAACTTGCCAGATGGCATCAGCAGGACGGTCTTCGCGCCGTGCGAGACGATGGTCGCAGCGGTGCCAGCGGTCCTTGCGAACTTGCCGCCGTCCCCGGGCTGCGACTCGATGTTGTAGACGATCGTGCCCTCGGGAATATTTCCAACGGGCATCGTGTTACCAGCTTCGACTGCTCCCCGAGCGCCGAAAGTGATTTCCTGGCCGACCATGAGCCCATCGGGTGCGATCATGAAGTGTTCGGCCTCACCGTACTGGACCTTTGCGATCGGGGCTATCCTCCCAGGCTCATGGACGATGTCGAGTATCGTGCCGTTGCTCTCCCTTAGCCTCGGGTGAGTGGCGTCCGTGAACCTGAGATGTCTCGGGGACTTGTATCTGCCAAAGCCTCGTCCCCTTCTCTGTGTGATCAACCTCTTTCCCATGTCAGCACCACCTCAGAATATGCCTATCCTCATGCCGATATCCTCGGCAGAGTAGCCGTCCTTCAGTTTGATGATTGCGTGCTTGCCGTCCTTCATGTACTTGACGTTGACCTTCTCCACCTTCGCCTCGAACTTCTCCTCGAATGCCTTCTTGATCTCGGGTTTGGTGGCGGTTCTGCGGACGACGAACTCCAGCCTGTTCCCGTCCTTCAAGTCCTGAGATGGAGTTCCAGACATCGAGTTCATGGTCTTCTCTGTAACATACGGATGTAGAATTATCGTGCGTCTCATCTCTTCCAGCCTCCTATGGTCAGGAGCGCGCTCTCAGAGACGAGCATGAGCCTCCCAGGCGCTCCGCCTGGCGCGAGCACGGAAGCGTTGAGCGCATTCGGAGTCACAACATCGATGCCAGGGAGATTCCTGACGCTTCTCCCGCCCTTGCACTCCTTCGAGACGACCACCAGCAGGCTCTTGGGGATCCTGTATCTCCTGCCCCTCATCTTGCCCCTGCCGGCCCTGATATTCTTCCCGTCTATCGCCCTCTGGACATCATCGTATACGCCTATGGACGACAGGGCCTTTACTGCCTCATGCGTGCTCTTGATGTCTTCGAAGTCGTCTTTGACAATGATCGGTACGGTCAGCTTCTCGTCGAACTTGTGGCCTCTGGCCTTGACGAGCACTGCCTCGCTCGTCGCCCGCAGCGCCCCAAGCTTCCCGAGCATCAGCTCTTTCTTGTTGATCTTCTTGCCCAGGTCCTTTTCGACCTTCGGCGGATGCGCGCGCCTGCCCCCGACGTTGTTCGGCGATTGGGCAGCTGTGGAACTTCCCATCAGTCTCTGGACTCTGGACACTCCTCTGCCCTTGCCCCAGGTGGACACCGAATGGCGCATGCCTGCTGTAGGCGAAGGCGCGTAGGGCTGCCTCTTGTTCGCCTCTATCGCGGTCACGGCCCTTCTTATGATGTCGGGCCTGTACTCTATCTTGAATATCTCAGGGAGGATGGTTTCTCCAGTGACCTTGCCCTCGAGATCGTATACATTGAGCTTCCCGGGAGTGGTGTTCGTCACTTCCTCTTCCGCCTTTATCTTCTTGACTTTCTTCTCGGCCATGAACTCACACTCCCTGTTTTGATTCAATCGATATGAACGTCAATTGAATCGGTTCGGTGAGCTTTATCCCCGTCGTCCGAACGGGCTCCCTCAGGCGCACAATCCTCTTTGAAGGCCCGGGCACAGTCCCGTGGAGTATCACATAGCTGTTCCTCACATCGCCGTAGTGGAGGAAACCTCCCTTCGGCGTTATCTCAGCGCCCTTGTTGCCGATCTTCAGAACACGCTTGTTGAGCTCGGTCCTCTGGTGGAATCCTCTCTGGCCACCTTGTGGAACTGTGTGCCTGACATAGTTCGGCCTCTTGGTGCCGAGTGTCCCGATGAGCCTCCTGTGCTTGCTGTTCTTGTGCATCAGGAGCTTCGTGCCCCACCTCTTCGTGACCCCCGTCCACCCCCTGCCTTTGGTTATGGACGCCACATCGATCATCTCGCCTTCTTTGGTGAAGTCATTGATCGTGACGGGCTTGCCCAGGACGCCCTTCGCGTAGTTCAGTCGGTCTTCCATCTTGCCGCCTCCGACTCTGATCTCCATGAGTTCAGGCTTCTTCTTGGGCAGACCGCTGACCAGGACGGGCTGAGTGTAGACCAGAGCGCGTATGTCGTCGTACTCGAGTTTCTCCGCTTCGGTCCAGCCTGCTTTCTCGTCGTAGTTCTTCGGGATCGGGAACCTTCTGGCGAGTTCCTTGTCGATGCTCTTCGACCAGACCTCTCCTATCGCCTTCCTTCCGTAGGACGTGTCCTGGTAGAATCGGATCGCGCAGACTTTTATTGGCGGGACCTCCAAAACGGTCACCGGCACCTGGATTTCCTGTCCAGCTGTGGTGCTCCTCGGTCGGTAGTCCACCATGATCGCGTGAGTCATCCCTGCCTTGTATCCGGCAAAACCCTGGAGCTTCGCGCCATCGCCTCCCTCGGGCCACGTTGATATTCTAGCGGTTATGCTGTCGGCTCTCTTCCTTGGTGAGTAGCCCATCGAGCCCTTTCTTGGACGTCTTGTGGTTGGCATAGCTATCCCTCGTCTCGAATCGATAGACCTAGCTGTGAGTCCTCGAGTGATCGAGCACAGCGTCCCATTGGCACTGCTTCTCGGCCGTGACGCCTCGTAAGCGCCTGAAAATATGTTTCAGCGCTTGTGGTGGGATGCTCAAGAGGCATTGCCCATACGGCGTCTGGCCGATACCGCCTCAGGTATCGCAGAGCTGCTGAATGGGGTACTGGTATATAAACGTAGCAGCTCGGACCTATGCCCGCTCAGCGCATCATGGAATCGTGTTCTTGCCTTGAATCCAAACGACACGAGAAGCATTGTTGCCAGTGCAGCTGGCCGACAGCAACTAAATACCCAGATGACCTTTCGCAGAGCGGGAAGGATCCCAGGAGGAATCGAGCATGAGGAAGTTGGGGGTTGTATTGGCTATTGGCCTGTTTCTCGTAGCCGTCTCGCTGCTCCCTGTCGCCAAGCACGCGGCAGCTGCAGTGGACGTCGAAGTTGGGAATTACTGGAAGTACGAGGCAGGCGCAGACGTGGAAGGGATGTCTATGTCTGGGACGATAAAGATGAAAGTGACGGGGACCGAAGGCAGCGGCGCGAGTGAGGTCTTCTTGATCGCGATGAGTGGCTCAGGCGAAGTATCAGGCAGCGCAGGTGGCTTTAGTGCATCTGGAAGCGTGGACTATTCGGGCGAAATCAAGCGGCTGAAGTCGAACTTCAGCCTGGTGTCCTCAGATCTGGATATGGCAATATCGGTGGAGGCATCTGGTCAGACTATGAAGATGACCATCGGGATACTGCAGACATACGACCCAGCACTTGATGACTTCATAGGCGACAACAACCCCGGACACGGGGGAACGATTGTGAGCAGGAGCACTGTGACCACCACCACTACGATGAAGATTGAAATCTCCGGATTGCCGGCCCAGACGGAATCAGATACGTCCACCGATCTAGCGGTGCAGACCATTCAGCTTGCAGCCTCCAATCAGAGCGTGACTGTGCCTGCAGGCACATTCGACTGCTACAAGTACACATATGACCTCGAATTGGGAGGCGTGTCTGAGACGTTGACATACTACTACTCGGACAAGGTCGGCAACTACGTGAAGGAAGAGGGTGCGACGGAGGTGATGGGAGGCTTCGGC
>JALHSX010000307.1 GCA_022865445.1 Thermoplasmata archaeon
CCACTGGTCGAATACCTGAAAGTCCAGGGGAGGTTCCAGCATCTGACCGAGCCGGAGATATCCGAGATGCAGAAGGGCGTGGACGATAGCTGGATCATGCTCTTGCTGAAGGAATCATCGGGCACCTAAACGGCAGTCTATTGCACGGGAACGAGCTTCTTTCGTCTGTAGCCCGTCAATACCCTCATTCTTCCCCTGAGCGTCTCGTCAAGCTCCTTGTCTCCGGTATCAACTCTCAGTATCGGAGTCCCAGCCAGTTTCGTTGGAGTCGCAATCACCCAAACGTTCTGGCTGCCGACCTGCTTCATCACTCTTGCCGATATCTGCTGGTTCCCTCTTCCGAAGATGAATCCCTGAGAACCGATGGGAGTCACGATCACCACTGCCCTGAATCCCTTTTCCAAGATGGCAAGCAGAGATTCCTCAGAGGCGTCTTGGAGCACTATTCTTCCGTCGAGGATGACGTCAACTCCGAGGAGCGTCTTGGCCTCGCCCAGATGTTTCGTGATTGCCGCTGTTGTGCTGCCCGGCCCTAGAATGTAGTATGTGCCTCGCTCCATGCTTTCTGCGACGAAGTGGCCAAGCTCCTCCGCTTCGTCGTCCCCTGTGCCGGAGTGATAGACCGCCTTGCTCGATTGAAGGTGCTTCACGTCGTCCGGGACCTTCGCGATCGCGTAGAGCCTTGCCTGGAGCACTCCCCGACGATAGCTCTCCTCGTCCACGTCCATCACTTCGACTTCGCGAGTGGCTCTCGAAGCCTCGAACGATTCCAGCAAGTCGGCAGCCTCCTCAGGCCTCTGTGCGAAGACCGCAGAATGCATCTTGACGCCGCTGGGGATTCCAATGACTGGCACCCCAGTACCGACGACCGCGACGACGTCCCTCGCAGTCCCGTCCCCGCCGGCGAACAGAATGAGTTCTACGCCGCGCGAGACGAACCTCCTGACCGCCTCTATCGTGTCGGCGCTGGATGTCGTTGGCCCGGGTCTGAGAACGGTCTCGAACTGGATCCCTAACTCGGTCAGCTCGTCCCCGCCCATCTCCCCCGAGCAAGCAAGGAAATCGACCGACAATCGTTTCCTCTGGATGGCCGCGAGCGCTTCTCCTGCGCGCGCTGGGGACACCTTCCGAGCTCTCCTGGCATGAGCCTCCTTCTGTATTTGTTCCCCGTCGGTCCCCTTCAACCCGACAGCTCCTCCCATGCCCGCGATGGGATTGACGATGAACCCGATCTTCACGCTTTGCGTGAAGTCGTTGTTGATAGAAACGATTTGCTGTTCGATATCGAAGTAGAATCAGAGTAATAAGGGGTTTACTGGCGCACGCCCGCTTGGCCACGGAGGCCTTCCTTGCTGGCCTGGAGAGCGTCCACCATCCTTCTTGGATCTTGCTCTCTCAGCCGAACATGTTCGGGCCGAAGTCGTTGAACATGGGGTTCAGGTCGGCATGGATCAGCTGCGTCTCCCCGATCTCCGCAGGGGGAACGGGAGCCGACTCCTCTACCATGTCGGAGTATCCCAAGATGTCCTCCATCATGTTGTTGACATAGGAACTAGCTTGGTTGCAGACCGATTCCACGATCCGCAGGACGCTCCTGTCGACGACCTTGAGCGCGTCCGCCACCGGCATGTCAGCCACGTACTCCGTCAGCTTGTTGTTGTCGAGCACGATTGTGAAGTTGGCATTCTCCTTTAGTTTGGAGACTCCGTCAGCTGCGGTCTGCCTCCTTGCGGCTCCCTCGTGGTCGAAAGGAAGGATTGGAAGTGCGAATGTGACGGCGTTCATGTCCCTCGCAATGCTGGCGACGATCGGTGCGACGCCCGTGCCAGTGCCACCGCCCATGCCCGCGACTACGAACACGATGTCATACCCTCGGAGCGCCTGTCTTATGACGTCTCTGGACTTCTCGGCGCAGTGCTCCCCGATCTCCGGGAACCCACCCGCGTCCCTGCCGAACGAGACGTCCTTCCCTATCAGCACCTTCCTGTGCGCGTCTATGCTCCTCAAGTGCTCCTCGTCGGTGTTGACTGCGATTGTATCCACCCTGTTCGATTTCGAGTAGATCCCGTGGACTATGTTCGAACCTGCACCGCCACAGCCGACGACTGCGATCGTCGGCTCTCCGAGGCTCGTCCCGATTGCATTGATCAACTCTTCTGTTCTGTTCCCATCCACCGTCATCCCTTTGGCCTCCGTCATCTCCTTGGCAGCTCGAGGGCGGACCCTCCTGGGAGAGTCCCCATCACCCGCCAAAGCGTCCGCAAACGGTGCTCATGCTCCAGGGACGATCTTGAAGCCGGTTCCCTGCTGATTCGCGTCCTTCTTCAAGACCTCCACATGCTCCTTGTGGAGGAACTCGTGTCTCGCGGCATCAGCGACTGCCTCAGATATGGAGCTGTATACTCCCTCCGCCACGAGTTGCTTGACCGTGTCAAGCACCAGCGACGGTATCTGAACCAGTATCTCGTTCGGCTTTGCGTTCGTCCCTTCTTTGCCGCCTACGCGCATCTCTATGTACGCGCGGACGGCCGCACGGGCCAGCTGCGATCTGTTGGAGAACTCGTTGCTGTCTGAGATGAACTCGTCGATCATCGTCAGATCGTCGGCATCGAGCCGAATTGTTATCCGTTCGCTCTCCAACGGGTCAGCCATGTGTGCATCCCATCCCGATTTGTTGACGCAAAAGTAACATATGTCTGCCGGTGATATATATTAATATGCAAAATGTCTCATTTCGTCGGAAAATGTCATACTCGACATACTGGCAGGTCCAGAGATTCGGGAGTCCAGGACCGAATCGCGCGCTCAGAACAATGAGTTGAAGATGAACAAAGATGAGCAGGAAGGTTTATCCAAGGGAGGGGACTAACGGCCGTTGTCAGGGGGGATTCATACGTCGAACAATCCTAGGATCCGCAAACTGAAGAACGGCAATACGGGCGAGATTCGTCTCTTGATCGTCTTCCTCGGAATCGTGTTGTTCGTTGTGGGCTTTCTGGTGACAGTCACGACGCTGTCGGATGGCACCGGGGTCAGCGGGCAGGACGGGTCTGCGACCATCAGCGGGAGCCACTCACACGGGCTCTCCGAACTCGTCACGATCTCAGGTAGCGCGATAAGCCTCTCCGGTATCGTGGTCGCTACGCTGGGTCCACTCGCTTCAGCTACCAGCGGCCGGAAACAACCCTGATGCCCTTCTGAATTTTAGATCACGAGCCGAGAAACCTTTTATTGGCCGCAGGCATACAGTCCTTCAACTGGCTGTGAACGATGTCTTTGGATTTCTCTTCGATCGAGGCGAAATGGCGAAATGCCTGGTACGATGCGAAGGTGAACGAGTCCGTTCCTCAGCCGGGCAAGAAGAAGTTCTTCATGATATTCGCCTACCCTGGAGTGACCGGCTATCTCCATGTCGGGCATATGCGCGGATACACGTTCTCCG
>JALHSX010000308.1 GCA_022865445.1 Thermoplasmata archaeon
CGAGGATCCGAAGACACACAACCTCATCCTGCTGTATCACGCAGGAGCGGAGATCATGGAAGAGGAATACGACATGGTCATTCTCTCGACCGGGGCGAGGCCGCCCGAATCCGCTGACACGCTCGCGAAGACGCTCGGAATTCAACTCAACAAGTTCGGTTTCTGCGAGGCTGACGAGCTCTCGCCTGTGGAGACTTCGGTGCCAGGGATCTTCGTTTGCGGGGCGTTCTCTGGCCCGAAGGACATCCCGGATTCCATCGCGCAGGCCAGCGGAGCTGCCGGGAAGGTCGCCGCGATGCTCTCCAAGGAGAGGGGGACTCTCGTCAAGAAGAAGGAGTATCCGCCTGAGAAGGACGTCTCGAAGCAGGAGCCGAGGATCGGCGTGTTCGTATGCCACTGCGGGATCAACATCGGATCCGTGGTGAACGTTCCGGAGGTCCTGGAGTACGCCTCCAAGCTGCCGAACGTCGTCTACACCGAGAGAAACCTATACACATGCTCAGGCGACACCCAGAAGAAGATCAAAGAGATGATCGAGAAGCACGACTTGAACAGGGTCGTGGTCGCGAGCTGCACCCCGAGGACCCACGAACCGCTCTTCCAGAACACTTGCCGGGAAGCGGGACTCAACAAGTACCTGTTTGAGATGGCTAACATCAGGGACCAGTGTTCCTGGGTACACAGGCTCGAGCCGGAGAAGGCCACGGAGAAGGCGAAGGACCTTGTGAGAATGGCAATCGCCAAGGCCGCGACCCTCGAACCTCTGCCTCAGCCGAAGATACCCGTGACTCCGTCGGCGCTCGTCATCGGCGGAGGGCTGAGCGGCATCGCAGCCGCGCTTGAGATCGCTAATGCGGGGTACGAAGTGCACCTTGTCGAGAAGGACAAGGAGCTGGGTGGCCATCTCAGAAAGATCTATCACACTCTTACGGGAATCGATCCACAGGAGGCGCTCAAGAGACTCAAGAAGGAGCTTCACGAGCACAAGAACGTGAAGGTCCATCTGAGCGACCAGGTCACAGAGGTCAAGGGATACATCGGCAACTTCGAATCGACTCTGAAGAGCGGCGAGAAGATCAAGCACGGTGCCATAGTTGTCGCATCTGGCGGCATCGAGTACGAACCGACCGAGTACGAGCACAAGAAGCACAAGAACGTGATCAAGCAGACCGACCTCGGCGAGCTGTTGCACAACGGGAAGTTCAAGGCGAACAATGTCGTCGTCATACAGTGCGTCGGCTCCAGGAACGAGGAGCACCCGAACTGCTCCCGCATCTGCTGCTCGACGGCGATGGCGAATGCAGTCAAGATCAAGAAGGAGCATCCGGGGACGAACGTGTTCGTCCTCTACAGGGACATCAGGACGTACGGATTTGCGGAAGAACACTACAACGAGGCTGCCAGGCTGGGCGTGATTTTCCTAAGATATGACGCGGATGCTCCCCCGAAGGTGAGCGCCAAGGGCCACGACCTATGGGTCGAGGTCGACGAGGCGTTCATCGAGCAGAAGGTTTTGATCAAGGCAGATTACCTCGTCCTGAACGCGGCAGTACATCCTAATCCTGACAACAAGGAGATCGCGAAGTTGCTCAAGGTGCCTCTCAACAGAGAGGGCTACTTCCTCGAAGCTCACATGAAGTTGAGGCCTGTCGATTTCGCTACCGATGGCATATTCCTCTGCGGCCTGGCGC
>JALHSX010000309.1 GCA_022865445.1 Thermoplasmata archaeon
CCCGACACCCTCGGAAAAGACCATAGGGGATGAAAGGCGAAAAGGTTTAGTGGCTTGCCAGTAGAACAGCACAGCTCACGGCATCGGCTGCCACGGCCAATAGATGGCCAGGGGTCCCTGGTAGTCTGTCAAGTCTGTTGATATCCACCCGCCGAAATGAGGCACCCCGTCAAGAGGATACGGATTGCCGTGTAAGATTATGGTCTCAGAGAACCAGGCAATCGCGCCAGCAATGCTCGCCAAGCTCGTCGTCACGGTCAGGACATTTCCTTCTACGGCAAAGTCGAGATAGGTCAAATCGAATGGCGGAGTGCCGCTCGTCCGGTCCACCAGGACAGCGCTGAAGTCGGCACCGTCCCAGACGATGTAGACTGCATAGGGCGCAGAGCTGCCGCCGTAGTATACGTCAATGCTCTGATAGAAGAACCATCCCCATAAGGCCTCGACGACGCCCTCAGGCAGCTTGCCGTCTGTCGGAACCGGCGAGGCTACTGTCATACCCATGGTGACAGTGCCACCTTTGACGGAGACCCATTCCGAGAGCATGTCCAAGTAACCGGCATTTGCGATCGGTGATTCTCCCGACCACCAGCCCAACGGGTCCCCCCACTCGTGACTTCCCTGACCCCCTGAGATCATGGCCGTGCCGAGATCCCCCTGCCTGTCATAGACCATGACCGTCTTAGAGCCAGCTGACACGCTAGGAACTAGCATCAGTCCCACTACAATTGCACTCAATAACGCTACCACTACTTTTCTCACTCACTCCCTCCTCCTCGAAATACCCTCGAGGCAGTCAACTGGAGCGCGTCACTCGCTCTTACAGCTTTCTGCCGATGCCTTCGTCAATTGCCGTGACAAAGTGTGTCATTGTCTAGAACGCTCCACGCCGAAGTTGGAAAAAGAAAAGGGGTTTAGGTCCGGTTTCCAGTCGCCTTCCAAAGACGCGATAAACGAGCCGATCTGTACCTTTTCGTGTCTAGCCAGTCATTTTGGTGGGTTCAAATCCCACAGGGTCCACTCAGCCTGCAGCGCAATTGACGCAGTGAGACTCACGGTCCTCCGACTGACACGACAGCATCCAGGTGGACAATCGCCAACCAGATGAACCGACCCCGACCGCTCACTCGGTGGCCCAGCCAGAGAAGAGTCCAACCAGCATGATTACGATACTCGCAATGCCGATTGCCACGTGCCACCATCTGAGGCCGATTCGCCCTTTTCTTGTCGCCCTGGTCACCAAACCCGTTATGAGGGGGGCCAAGGCGATCATTCCTGCGGCAATGCCGACGTAAGAGTGTGGGATTCTGAGGTGCGTGCCGCCATAGGCCCATTGTACCATCAAGTAACCCCATATGACACCAGCGAGTATCAACCCCACGCCGATGGCACCCAGATACATGTGCCACTTGTACCACAGCCTCGAGATTCGCGTGGCTATCGCAGGGAGTCCGAGACCCTCTAGTTTACCCAACAATTTCAGCCAGAGCGCGATGTAGGAAGCTACGAAGAATACCGTGCCAACAGTCAACAGCGCCGCGTGGATTTCCCAGTAGCGGGGCAGGTTGTTCTCACCACCTGGCGCGTCCTGGGCGACGACCGCTCCAAGAGAAAGAACCGCAGACACGACCACAACCAGCGCAATTGCGATGGTTGCCACTGCCAGCCGTTGTCGATAATGACCATTCCGCGCAACCGCTGGCATCTGACATACTCCCGTTCGAGGATTCGAGTCTACCCGTGCACACCTTGTATGCGCCGCGGCCTAGAATGCTCTTGTGGTGGAGGACTCGAGGGGATGCCTGTCGGCCCGCTCCGGGGCGCCAATCCAGAAATTCTAGACGGAGGAGTAATGACCATGACACCCACTACGGCGGGTGGCACAGATAGCCACAAATGACTTTGGTGAGAGAACCGATATGAAGAAGATTCTCACAGGCGCTGGGCTGATGATTCTAGGATTCGTGACCTGGGTAGGATGCGCGTACATCCGGCCTGGACTGTTCGGCATCTCCGTGGCTCTGGCGATCAACTCATTAATACTCGTCTTCCTGGGAGGGTTCGTGCTCATCCTCGTAGGAACTGGATTGATTCTTGTCAGGCTCGATCTCTGGGGATACTGATCGCAGCACGACCCCTTACGGACACATGACTCTGAAGTGCGTCGCCGTCAGATGGCATTGAGAACAGAACATGGGAAAATGTCCGAGGCATTGCCAACACACCTCGCCGTACTCAGGATATTCCCAAGCTTTCCCCCAACGAAGTCTATTGAAGTACCGGATTCCAGATGCCCCCCTGCAGATATAATGGTTGCATGAGGCGATGGGATAATGCATAGATTTTTGCTCTTCAATTGGTTGTTTGCATTGCATTGTAGTGACAAGAATATACCCTATTGCGATTTTGCAAAGGCAAAGAGACATTAGATTCGCGGTCAGAACCACGCGTTCTCTCAAGTGCTTGATCGATGACCCGAGCGGCTCTCGAGCGGCATCTGTGATAGAATCCTGGCATGTTGCCGAGCTTGACGACGAGGAAGGCGACGCCCACCCCAAGAAGCGCTCCCGCGAGAACATCGGAAGGCCAGTGCACTCCGAGGTATATCCTGCTGATGCCTATCATCGCCGCAACGCCGACTGCAACTGATGCCTGCCATCGAGGTCTTCCATATGTGAGAAGGACTGCCACGGCGAACGCTCGAGCTGCGTGCGCGCTCGGAAATGACGGATCGGATGCCTTTGAGAATCCGCCAAAAGACACGCCGTTCACTTCGGCCAACACGTCAAAAGGCCGCTCCCGGCCGACTACCAGCTTCACGAGCTCGACTGAGACAGAGACAATTACGATGAGGATGACCAGATCAATTGCCTGTTCCTTCTTGGCGCGCATCCACAAAGGAACAGAGAGCAAGCCTAGGACATAGGGGAGGCCGATGACTGTGAAGGATACCATGAGAATGTCGAGGAATGCGCTAGTTCCAGCGAGGTTCATCGACTTGAACACGGACTTGTCCAGTTCCCACAGCGCAGACAGAAGATCCACGATGCCGTATGGTTTGGGCCCGATATTCAATCTGCTGAAACTCAGTAGACGAGTTCCCCGCTCACGAAGGCCGCTGTCCTTTCGTCCTCAGGCGCTTCGAAGAATCTCTTCCTGTCCGCGACTTCGACGATCCTCCCGTCCCACATCAATGCTATGCGATGACACATGCGCTTTGCCTGAAAGAGGTTGTGGGTGACGACTATGACGGCCCTATTCTCGTTCTCTGATGCGTAACTCCGGACCATGTCCTCAAGCAGCGCGACATTGGCAGGGTCGAGGTTCGCCGTGAACTCATCCAGAAGAAGTAGGTCGGGGTCGAATACCGTAGACCTCGCGAAGCAGAGCCGCTGCATCTCTCCGCCTGACAGGGTCCGCGCGTTCTTCTCCCTTCTCCCCTCCAGGCCAAGACGCTTCAGCTCTCGATCGACCCTCTTCTGGGTCTCCTTCTCACTCCAACCCCTGATGGTCAGAGCATAGGCGAGGTTGTTCTCGACGCTCCGGTTGAGCACCACCGGTTTCTGGAGAACCATGCCGATGCGGCGCCTGGCCTGGAAGGCCTCCTTCGAGTCGGTGCGGACATCCTCGCCGTTGATCTGTATTTCGCCTGAGTCCGGCGCCTCGAGGAGATCGATTATCCTCAGAAGAGTGCTCTTGCCAGAACCGCTGGGCCCGAGCAGCCCGAAAACCTCGCCCTTCGAAGCTGAGAACGAGGCCGATTTCACGGCAGTCACGTCATTGTATCGCTTGGTTATCTCCTTGAGCACGACGGCGTCGCTCATAGCAGCTCCTTCTCCTGCAGAAGCCTGAGGAAGAAGAACACGGCCATCGCCACGGAGATGAGGACTATCCCGAGTCCGATGGCGTAGTCGAACCGCCCCATCCTCGTCTCGAGCATGATGGCGGTCGTCAGGACCCTCGTCTCGCCCTGGATGTTGCCGCCGACCATGTAAGCTGCGCCCACTTCTGCGATACACCGCCCAAAGCCTATCATCGCGGCCATGATGAGTCCAACCCATGCTTCCCTCATCACGGTCAGCACCGACTGGCGAGGGGTCGTCCCAAATGATTTCACTGTCTCCTTGATAGACCTGTCCACTTCAGCAACGGATGTTATCGTTATGCCAGTGGTCAGCGGGATGACCAGCAGGGTCTCCGCGAGGATCATTGCGGTCGGCGTGAAGAGTATGCCGAACGAGCCGAATGGCCCGGCCCTAGAGAAGAGATAGTATATCGCCAGTCCGGCGACCACCGGCGGAAAACCGTACATGGTGTAGGTGATGGTCTTCAGCAGACCCTTCCCACCGAACTCCTTTAGCCCGATGAGCGCTCCGAGAGGTATGCCTATGGCTGAGCCCAAGATGGTAGCGCAGCCGGAGACGTATAGCGACAGCAGGGTTACCTGGATCACATCGTAGCTGACCTCAAGCGCCATCTATCGCCCTGCCTAGAGGCGCGGCCGCCCGCATGTCCTTTGCCATGAGCATGGCCTCGGGCACTTCGCTTGTCCCCGCAGTCACATCCTCGAATAACCTTGTGTCAACCAACCCTGTAATCGCTGTCGTGGAAGTGTAGCCGGGGGCGTTGGGAATGAACAGCTGGTGACCATACTTGACATAGCTCTTGATCACATCCTGTCCAGCTTTCGAGCTTATCCAATCCAAGAAATCCTTGGCAAGCGTTTTGTTTATATGAGGCCACATGGTCGAGTTGACCAGGATCACACTGTACTGGTTCTTGAGTGCGGAGTCACCTTGCTTCGTGATGTTCAGGTGCGGGATGAGAGCTACATCCACACGCGAGTAGTATGTCGCATCATCCGAAAGCGTGTAGGTGTTCAGGTCCTCGCACATGTCAAGCACGGCTCCCATGCCTTGGCCCGACTGCTTGTACCAGTTCGTGTTGAAGGCGGCGACCGTAGTGTTGCTATATCCGATGGAGCTCCAGATGCCGAGCTCCTTCGTGTGCGTTCCTGAACCATCTGCACGGGAAACAAATACCGCATTGCCCGCGGTCCCGTTATCGTGGATCCTCTGGAAAGCGTCTTTCGCGCTGGTCGCGTTCCTCGTGCCTGCGGGATCGTTGTCAGGACCGACGATCACGAACCAGTTGTACATGATCAGTGTTCTATTGGTTCCGTAACCGCCAGATACGAACGTCTGTTCAGCAGCCGGAGAGTGGACCAGCAGTACATCCACATCTCCTCTCTTGCCCATCTCCAATGCCTGTCCAGACCCAACGGCGATGACATCGACCTTGCAGTTGTACTTACTCTCGAATGTCGGAAGTATGTAGTCTAGGAGGCCGGAATCCTGCGTGCTCGTCGTCGTCGCCATCCTGAGTGCCTGCGGTTCCTCACCTCTGAAGAGGACGAAGACGCCTACCGCGGAGCCAATCACCGCCAACACTATCGCTATGCTCAATGCGATTCTTTGATTCGTGTTCATTCTCACACCGATATGCTTTCCGCAACATATCGACTCGGGTACTTATAGGTTCTCAGATCCTGACTCAAGCCTCGCAAGGGCAGCCCTGACGCTCTATCTTCTCCTCAGCTTAGGATTCAAAACCTCATCTAGAGCGTACCCGATGAAGGTGAACGCGAGGACGACGAAGACTATGCAAAGTCCTGGAACAACGATCCACCAGTACAGACCGTTAAGGAATGCATGGCCCGTCATCGCATCCTCCAGCATGTTTCCCCAAGTGACCACTTTGGTCGGATCAGGACCAAGCCTGATGAAGCTGAGTGTGCTCTCCGACAGAATCGACAGGGCGACGGTCAGCACTGAGTTAGCGAACACTAGGGGGAAAACGTTCGGGAAGATGTGTCTCCTGACTATGTGGGAATCACCGGCGCCCACAGCCACTGCCCTCTCAACAAAAGCCCTGCTCTTGATAGACATGACCTGTGCACGGACCATTCTCGCCGTGCTCGACCATCCGGTGATGCCTATCACGAAAACGACCTTCGACACGCTGGGTCCTCCGGGAAGAAGAGTCGCAAGGACAATCATCAGGACAAGCCAGGGCAGGACCAGGAACACATCGGTGACCCTCATCAGCACCTCATCCCTCCAGCCACCCCAGAACCCGCTGAAGAGTCCGACAATCGTTCCCAGGCCCATTGACACGACTGTGGCCACAAGCCCAACCAAGAGC
>JALHSX010000310.1 GCA_022865445.1 Thermoplasmata archaeon
CCGCATATTGGGCAGAACAACGCAACCGTCCCCTGAACGAAAAGGAATTGCCATCGAAAATCTTGGAATTCGTGCGAAACTGCAGGATGAATGCCAGGAAAGTGGTGAACGATGACCATCTGGCTCAGTGTGCCAGCGATTGATTCTCCACGCAATGTTAATATCGATTGTAAGCCTATCGGAATGCGAAGACATCGTATCTTCGTACGATTCTCAAACTGAGAGGGTTAAAATGGATCTAGGTCTTCCGGATTGGGTCGCGGACTGGGCGAGAGACGCGCCAAAGCTGAAGGTGGCGCCGCCAGGTCCGAAGAGCAAGGAGATAATCGACAAGGACAAGATGTACGTCTCTCACGCCTATGACCGCCTATTCCAGTTCACCATGACGAAGGGCTCGGGAGCAGCGATCATGGACGCGGACGGCAACGTCTTCTTGGATTTCTCAGCAGGCATATCTGTCATGAATGCTGGCTGGGGGAACCCGCGGGTCGTGCAGGCAATCAAGGACCAGGCGGACAACCTCGTACACTCCCTTGCGAACGACGCATACTACGATAAGGAGGCCGAGTACGCCGAACTGCTCGCGAAGATCTCTCCCGGTGGAGCGCTTGAGTCGACATTCTTCGGCAACAGCGGTGCCGAGGCGGTAGAGGCGGCGATCAAGCTGTCGAGGTACTACACCAAGGGCTACGAGCACATCGCGTTCTTTGGTGCATATCACGGCAGGATCGGCAATGCTCTCGCAATGGCCAGCAGGGTGAAGTACAAGTACGGACACGGCCCCTACGCGCCTGGCTTCTTCTTCGCTCCTTACCCGTACTGCTACAGATGCTGGTTCAAACAGGAGTACCCTGGTTGCGACATGCTCTGCATCGACTATCTTGAGAAGGGAATCCTTGAGTTCGGAGGTCCGGCAAACTCACCCGCATCGATATTCGTCGAGCCGTTGCAGGGCGAGGGTGGATACATAGTCCCTCCGAAGGAATTCTTGCCGAGGATGAGGAAGCTGTGCGACGACAAGAAGTTCCTCCTTGTAATGGATGAGATCCAGTCGGGACTTGCCAGAACAGGTGAGATATGGGAATGCAACTCTGCTGGTGTAATCCCGGACTTGCTGCTCACGGGCAAGGCCTCCGGCGGGGGCATTCCGTTCGGAGCCTGTGTCGCGAAGAAGAGTATTATGGATGTCTGGAGACCAGGCTCGCACTCGTCAACATTCGGCGGGAACGGACTGAGCGTCGCGGCAGGTCTAGCACACGTGAAGGAGATACTTGCGCAGAACCTCGCCGAGCGCTCGAAAGTGCTTGGCGCTCATACGATGAAGAGGCTCAACGAGCTGAAGGACAAGTACGATATCATCGGCGATGTCCGGGGAAAGGGATTGATGATCGGAGTCGAGATAGTAAAGAGCAAGAAGACCAAGGAGCCTCTATATGTCCCACAGATACAGGGCCTGGCGTGGAGAAAGGGCCTGATGATGATAACCGCGGGCATGTTCGGAAACGTGTTCCGAGTTGCGCCGCCGATTGTCATATCCAAGGAGCAGCTGGACATAGGCATCGACATATTCGAGGAAGCGATCAAAGAGACCCAGTCTAAGATGACCTGAGCGCTTTGACGCCCTCACGGTTTCTCCCGAGACCAGCGCATAGCCTAATAAACCACATAGAGCATTGCGACTGACTGCGCTGGCAGCGTTCACAGGTGCCTCGGATGCCGAAGAAGAAGGAGAAGAAGGTCGACCCCGTTTCGCAGCTGGCGCAATGCATAGCTTTCCTCGACGACACGCGCGCCTACAAGAGGAAGGACGTCGACCGGATAGATCAGGCTTTTTCAGAGCTTGAGAAGACCAGGTTCAAGGACCACTACGATATGTGGGTGAAAGCTCGACCAGCCGCTGAGAAGATCGCCGATATGCCGTTGAAGATACCGGGCGTGGAGCGGATGATACGCGCGCTCGCATGGGTCAAGATTGCGAACAGAGTCGGTCTGATTGTCCTGATAGGTTTCGTTGCGATTCAGATCGTGCCAGCCTGGAGAAGGGTGCTCGGTCCTCACCCCTTTGGAGGTCATGCGTTCCTCTACTCCATGATCGCGGTTCTGGTTGTGGTCGGTGCCATGAACTATGCCACTGTAGTGGACTACAGAATCAGGAAGAAGGTCATCAGGTACGAGACGGAGACGCAGGACCAGTACGCTCCCTACAGGGAGAAGATGAAGGAATGCGTCAACAAGATGTTGAGGTCGCTCGCCAAGGAGGCAAACAGAGGCGGGGAGAGGCCTGAGGATTACAGAATGATACTCTACTTCGATGACTACGACAACATCAAGGTGGTCAACAAGTGGAGACCGAAATCCATGTTCGTCTTCAAGAAGTCGTTCGACCTCCACGAGATCGTTCCGAAGCTCTAGGCCACAGGCTCATCAGATGATGAATTGAAAAGGAAAAGGTTTTCGAAGAGGGCCGTTCCGCCCTCTTCTACAGGGTTTCTGCGTGCTTCATCCGACTTCAGGCCGGAGGCAACTCCTTCCAGGCCATCTTCAGGTCTATTCCCTGCTTCTTCCAGTGCCTAACCCATAGGAAGTACCAGAGCAGACCGAAGATCCATATCGTGATGTAGACGGCCGCACCCCAAGTCGAAATGGCTCCTAGCGCCGGCACGGTGAAGAAGTAATATATCAGTATGCCGACGAAAGCCAGGTTGATTATCGATGCAACCGTCATCACGTATAACGGCCCCAGATGGAACTTGTACGGGGACGCCTCCCAAATGGTCCTCACCTTCTTGACGTACGGGAACAGCAGGCCTGACACAGCCATCACGCCCCATGCCGACATTGCCTCGAGCGCAACAATCGCCACCGCATCTATTGCAGACGCCCAGTACGCGTAGATGAAGATGCCTACCTCGCTCATGACCAGCATGATGACGCTGTTCTTCACGGGCGAATGCCATCTCGGGTTCACGTCGGTGAACCACATCGGCCCCAATCTGTCCATGCCCCAGGCAAATGAAGCTCTGCTAAAGGCAATGTACGAAATCGGCATACATAACAGATTGAAGAATATGAACACCGAACCTATGCAGAACTGGACGAAGCTGCTGTGCGTTAGCAGAGATATCATGCTGTAGGTGTTGCTGCCTGTTGACAACGTGAAGCTGTCGATTGCCGCTCCGCCGTCGCCATTGTCGATGTACGCGATTGCGCCCAGGAAGTCCTGTCCCATGACATTGACGAGTCCCCACGAGAACCAGACAAGGAAGACTGCCGGTATCACCGCTGCGAGCACCTGCCCGAGGATGATGTTCCTCTGAGGTCTTTTCACTTCACCGCAGATGAAAGTGATCTGATACCCGTACGCAGTAGCCCACGCTATAGCAGGAAACAGCGCCAGAGTCGCTCCAAGATCGAAGCCAGGTTTAGGCCCCGCCAGGTCCACTCCATCTATGTCCCTGACCGTAGAGATAGTCTGGTCGTACGACATCGAACCATCGATCGCCGCCTGTGAGTCGTATGCGTTCACGAAGTCTGCGTGGCTGCTCGTTGTTAGCACGATGCCAGTCACAATCAAGGTGAAGAAGGCCAAGAGCATGATGACCCTCTGGTTCATATTGTAGATCTTCAGGCCGGTTATCACGATGAAGAATCCCCAGACATTGACCAGCGTTGCGACGACCACAATGGCCTCAGGTGTCGTGAACCAGTTGATAAGAGCCGGATCGGCCTTGATAGACGACAGAAGCGAGGTCATGCCAGGATCGGCACAGAACGGTGCCAGAGTCGCGATCCAGAAAGTCATCACGAACCCTGCATTCGTCATCGACATCGCAATGCCCACCGCAGGGTGGATGATCCTCGAGTTGGCGATGTAGTCGCCTCCGCTTCTCGGCATAGAGCCGCCCAGGAATCCCCAGACAAAAGCTATACCGAATATGCACATCAGCGATGCGAGTATCGATCCCAACAGCATGTTGCCATGCGGTGAGATGAACAGTCCCCAGCTAGCCATCGTCCAGATACCCACACCAAGTGTGTTGTTCATGAATCCGATGCCAAAAGTATCCAGCAGCGAAGCTTCACGGACTAACCCACTGGCTTTTCTTGCAAAAACTTCTCCCACTCCTTTGCACCCCCATGCAATCCAAGGAGGACCTCCTTGGAACCCGGGGGTGTATTGACTTGTTTGATATTTTAACTGATACGTCTTGTCATGGTCTCTGGCTGCAGTGGAAGTGAAGGTGCGCTCGACGGGCACCTGCACAGCATCGTTTCGAAAGACGAGCGATAGATCAAATCCTGGCTGCGAGTTCTTGCAGCGCGGGCGCCCCTATCCACCTCCTAGGCTTATCGGCTAGTGCCGTAGGAGGGAAGCCACAGTCTCCTCGTCTGTGGCGTCGACTCACGTGCCGAAGGAGTTCAGGTACCCTAGGGTCGGCCTCTGGCACACTTGTCGGTTTCCTGGGAAAGGATAATCTATCTGTCCGCGAGATACCATGATGCAGCAAGGGGGAGTCTTCGCGGAGGGAAGCGCGGCCCGCAGCCGCTGGATGAGCGTAAACAACGTCATGACGAGGGAGGTCGTGTCTATTCGGGCCTCGGAAGACGTCAAGGACGCCTGGCTACTGCTTATGGAGATGGGCATCTCAGGCGCTCCAGTGGTCGACGACAATGGTGCTCTCGTCGGTATTCTCAGCATGACGGACATTCTCAAGTCGGTGCTGGAGAGAGTCCAGAAGGCAAGGTCGCTGAGGGAGTCCACGACGCAGGGAGCCGACCCAGAGGCCGTAGACAGAGAAGAGCTCAGGGAGCTGTCTCTGGCCCTCCGAGCGGTCGCTGAGAGCAAGGTAGCAGCAGTCCTGCCGAAGGATCAGAAGGTTCTAAGCCTGGCACCCGGAGACTCCCTTGACAGGGCCATCCACATGATTGCGGAGCACAATATCAACAGGCTACCGGTTGTCGACAAGAACAAGATTGTCGGGATAATCACGAGGCAGGATGTCATATGGACCATCGCAGGAAGGCCCGGCAAGGGTTCTGAATAGCCATACGACGTCAGGTTAGCGATTTCAAGACCTTGAGCGCTTCGTTCACATGTCCCTCGATGTTCGTCTGTGACGAGAAGATGTGCCTCACTATCCCTTCCTTGTCGATGACATAAGTCACTCTTCCGGGGATCATTCCAAGCGATGATGGCACCCCGTACAACTTGCGGACCTTGGCTCCTTCATCAACAAGAAGAGTGAATGGCAGATTGAACTTCAGTGAGAAGATGCTGTGTGACTCCTCCGACTGAGAACTGACGCCTATGACCTCGGCCCCCGCATCCTTGAACGCTTGGTAGTTGTCCCTGAAGGCGCAGGCCTCCTTCTTGCAGCCCGGGGAGTCGTCTTTCGGGTAGAAGTAGAGCACAACCGCCTTCTTGCCTATGAAATCCCTCAGGCTGACATCCTCTCCTTTCTCGTTCTTTAGCGTGAACTCCGGCGCCTTGTCTCCTATCTCGACTCTGTCCTTCATCTGAATTTCTCCATACGCAGGCGGAGGATGCGTCGTAGTGCACATTACAGTGATGACGTTCTGCAAAGGGAGGGACCGCCCACTAGAGTATCAAGGACAGGCAGGTCAGTGCACCTTCGCACTTCTCGATCTCGCTGACATCCAGCGAGACGACATCGAACCCCGCATCCTTGACCAGCGCTTGGGACTTGGGACGACCCCTCGCCATCAGAACAGTGTCCCCGATAGTAAGCGTGTCAGCTGCGTACCCCTCGTCCTCAGGAACGACTAGCACCGTGAAGCCCTTGAGGGTGGGGTGCTTAGAGTACCTCTTCATTGATATGACGAAGTCCCTGCCGAGGTAGGTCACGTAGCTTTTGAGATGGACGATACTCGGGTCTTCCACCGTGTCGACCTTCACGTCCAGCCATTCTCGCATCTGTGAAATGCCGTGACTGTTGGTCCTCTGCGTGACGCCGCTCAACAGTCGGTCTGAGAAATGGACTACATCTCCACCTTCCATCGTCGCGGGCGCACTCGCCCGTCTTACCTTCACCATGCCCTTGAGAATACTCTCGACAGCGCCGATCTCGCCTCTTCTGCTGTCTTTCGCCATCCTGCATATGAGCGCCTTGCCACGGTGGATCACCGCATTGTCCTCGACAAAACATGAATCGGGATTTTCATCGTCTCTGGGAACTTTTATCAGTTCGAGGCCCAGGTCGGCAAGAACCCTACAGTACTCCGCGTGTTGTCTCCTAGCCTTCCCGACGTCGATGGTGTGTCGTAACGGGTGGCAGGAGATGCATTTCGAGTAGGAATCCCCGGGTTCGCGCACAATCGCTAGTTTCGGCATCATTGGAGGTCCAATCCCTGAGTTGCCTTCTGGGCAGAGGATGACACGGATAGATTAAGATTCACGCTCATGAGCGGATTCGTGAAAAACGCTCCCTTTTTCCGTAACGTGCCTGAGAAGCAGGTTATTAGTACGTTCGAGTCGATTTCGCGCGCGCGACGAACAAGAGGGAGTAGACTTGAAGAGAATCGATCGTTCCCAAATCAAGAAGCTCATGGCTGAAGAGGAGAAGGTCTTCGTCCGGGATCACCCGAGGTCCAGGAAGCTGTTCGAGAGGGCGAAGAAGTCCCTCTTGGCGGGCGTGCCCATGAACTGGATGGTCAGGTGGGCGGGTCCGTACCCGATATTCGCCAATGAAGGACGTGGCGCGTACGTCACTGATGTGGACGGCCACCGCTATCTCGATCTCTGCCTCGGGGACACCGGGTCCATGTTCGGGCACTCGCCTAGACCGGTCGTCGATTCGGTGACCAAGCAGGTCCGGAAAGGGATCACCATGATGCTCCCGACTGAGGACTCTGTCTGGGTCGGGGAGGAACTGGCAAAGCGCTTCGGTCTTCCCTACTGGCAGATCGCTATGACGGCGACTGACGCCAACAGGTTCTCGATCCGACTCGCGCGCCACGTGACCAAGAGAAGCAAGATACTGGTGGTTAACGGCTGCTATCATGGAACCGTGGATGAGACGCTCGTAAACCTAGAAGGCGGCAGGGTCGTGCCTAGGAGCGGGAATATAGGGCCTCCTGTGGATCCGGCCGAGACCACAAAAGTCATAGAATTCAATGATGTCGAAGCGCTCGAGAAATCGCTTGAGCCGAAGGATGTCGCCTGCGCTCTCATGGAGCCCGCGATGACGAACCGAGGGATCATCCTCCCGGATCCGGACTATCACGATGCCTTGAGGGAGATCACAAGGAAGTACGGAACACTGCTGATAATCGACGAAACGCATACAATCTGCTGCGGTATCGGTGGGTACACTGCCGCTCATGGTCTTGAGCCCGACATCATCACGATGGGAAAGCCTTTGGCGAGCGGAGTCCCAATCGCTGCATTTGGGATAAGCCAGTATGTGGCTGACAGGGTGATGGAGCGGATACTGTCCGACGGGACCGATGAGAGCGGCCTTGGCGGGACCCTGACGGGCAACGCGCTGGCCGTCGCGGCCATGCGAGCCACGCTAAAGCAAGTGATCACGAAGAAGAACTTCGACAAGATGCTCCCTCTCGCGAAGCGGTTCGAGAAGGGCGTTCAGAATGTCATCGACAGAACCGGCATCCCGTGGCACGTCGTGAGGCTCGGCGTGAGGATAGAATACCACAACACTCCTAAGCCGCCAAGGAACGGCGGAGAGTACGAGGCGAGTAAGGACTACGAGCTCGAGCGGCTGATGCATCTGATGGCTTTGAACAGGGGCATTCTGCTCACTCCGTTCCACAACATGGCGCTGATATCACCCTACACGACCGCGAAGGATGTTGACCTCCACACGAAGGTTTTCGGCGAGAGCGTAAGCAAGCTTCTAGGGTGAGCAAGGGGGTTTGGAAGATGGAGCCTCAGCTCAAAGATGCATTCAGGAATATCGACCTGTTCGTCCGTCAGGACCTCCGAGCTTCTGGCGTCCCAGCCTTGGTCGTCGGACTCACGAACAGGGAACGTTTGCTTCACGTGTGTGCTCATGGGTATGCGAATCTGGACCGGAAGCTGCCGATTCGTCCTGACTCGAGGTTCGAGATCGGGTCGATAAGCAAGTCGTTCGCCAGCATCGTGCTGCTTCAACTGCAGGAGCGAGGCCTGCTGGACCTTGACGACCCCGTGACGGAACACCTGCCATGGCTCAAGATCAAGACGAGGTTCAAGCCGATAACCCTCCGGCACCTTATGAGTCACACCGCCGGCATCATCCAAGGCACTGAGGAATCGCTTTCGGCATACTCGGAAGCCCTTGTTCTCGAAAAGATCGGTGCGTCCACACCACCTGGGAGATTCTACCACTACTCGAACACAGGCTACAAGATACTGGGGCTCGTTCTCGAGGAGCTCCTGGGCAAGAGCAACGGTCAGATCATCAAGGAGCGTGTGACTGAGCCGCTCGGGATGAAGGACACGGAAACGGTAATCTGGAACGACATGCGGGAACGCCTTCCCATTGGATACGGCGCCTATCATGACGACCGCCCGCACCCGAGAAATGGCAGGCTCGCGCCTTGGCCTTGGTTCGAGTTCGAAACCGCGGACGGATCGATAGTCTCGACCGCATCTGATATGGCGACATATGTCAGGATGATTCTGAACAAGGGCAGGAGCCCCGAAAGTCGTATCATCTCTCGGAAAAGCTTCGAGATGCTGACCCAGAAGATCGTGGACTCATCAGATGCGAATACGAAGGAGCACTACGGTCTTGGTCTCTGTATCAGGACCGTCAACGGCCACACATATGTCGGTCATACAGGAGGCATGCTGGGATTCATTTCTGAGATACTGGCAGATATGGACGACGGCCTTGGTGTTGTCACGCTCAACAACTCGCATGTGGACTCCAACGACATCGCTCTGAACACCCTCACGATGCTGAACGCTGCGGTCCGTGGGAAGAGGCTCCCAAGTCTCCCTGCGCCGCGAGACTCCTTCCATGTGAAGAACGCCTCCGATTATGCAGGCGAATATTGTCGCTTGGATGGGAAGCGTGTGTCATTCGGGAGCGAGCGCGGCCGGCTTTATCTTGTCGAAGGGAACAAGACCATCCCGATGGAGTTGCGGGACAAAGATACATTTCTCGCGGACCACTCTGACTATCACCTATTCCTGTTCAAGTTCGGACGCAAGGCCGGCAAGGTCGTGGAGGTCTTTCATGGCGCAGAATGGTATGCCAAGGGCGCGTACAAGGGGCGATGGGTGCTCAGTCATCCGAGGTCATGGCACCCGTACCTTGGTCACTACAGATCGCTTAACCCTTGGGCCTCGAACTTCAGAGTGGTCCTGAGGAAGGGAGCGCTTGTGTTCATTCAGCATGACGGCAAGGAGGAGCCGGTAGTGGCGCTCGGGGACGGGACATTCCGGGTCGGTGCTGACAAGCGGTGTCCGGAGCGCGTCGAGTTCAGTGCGATCTTTAAGGGAAAGGCGATGGTGGCCGTACTCTCAGGAGCCCACTATGTCAGGGTATCATCTCCTTGATTCTTCGGCATCTGGCCCTATTTTCTTCGTGAGGAACTCGCATGGATTTTGGGACAAGCTATTTGCAGGCCTTCCGCGTAGAACCATCTGAGGATGATGACATTGGACAAAGCAATATTCGCGGCGGGCTGCTTTTGGCATGTCGAAGCGACATTCCGCAAGGTCAAAGGCGTAGTATCCACCCGAGTGGGATACACTGGCGGCAAGCTCGAGAACCCCACCTACAAGGAAGTGTGTTCGGACAGAACTGGACACGCCGAAGCGATTGAGGTCGAGTACGACTCCGCTGTAGTCTCATACGATGATTTGCTGTCGGTCTTCTGGGACACACACGATCCAACAACCGTGAACAGGCAGGGCGCTGACGTCGGTTCGCAGTACCGGTCCGTAGTCTTCTACCACTCGCCTGACCAGAAGGCAGCTGCGATTGCCTCGAAGGAGAGGCTCCAAGCCACTGACCGTTACCGTCACCGGAAGATAGTCACCGAGATAGTCCCCGCCACCACCTTCTATCCCGCTGAGGACTACCATCAGAGGTACTTCGAGAAGCGGGGTCTAGCATCATGCAGGATATGCGGAACGGCGTAACCCTCAGTTTGCCTTGCGGGGTTGTCGCCTGTTCAAAGTGAAAAGACATCTTCCTTGAATGTGATGCCCTTTGGCCCGAGCCGAGACAAGAAGCTCTGGGTTGGCAGCTGCTCTGGAATCACGAACCCTTTATCCTTGACCTCGCCGTCGATGAGCATCTCGGTGGCTATGGCGCCTCCTGTCCCCACGTAGTACGCGCCCGCGTTGGTCCGGTAGAGTTGATAGGCCTTCTCGTGGGACATCGTCGTGAACATCCTCACCTTGGTCTTCCTACCGTCCTTCTCGCCGATCACTTCGACCGCGAAGCCGGTGTGCCCCTTCACCTTCTCAGCGAGGTCAGCTGGATTTGGGAGCATCGCAGTCACAACGTCGATAGGTCTAACCTTGGTGCCTTTCACATCTATCGGATCCTTGCTGAGCAACCCCATCTTCCGAAGCGTAACGGACATGTTGGCGAACTTGTCGTCGATCCCGATATTGAAGGAGGCGTTCCTGAGAGTCTTGATACCCCTAGGCATGAAGTAGGTCTCGTCATGGTTCGTCTTGTAGACGGGAAGGGGTCCTAGAGGTTGTGGGAAATCGTAGATCTGCCTTGCGCTCATCGGAGGAATGAACTCGATTCTGCCGTCCCTGAAGACCGCTGCAGGGACGCTCGTTTCATCGAGCAAGTCCACTGGAGACCAGAGTGAGAACAACTCAAGCCCTTCAACCGTACCAGTGTCGCCATCATATGTGTGCGCCTCGTCTGCCCTGTCGAGCTTGCCTGCGGCGTGCATCGCAAAGACGTCGGACATGCCGGGTTCTTCGCCCATCCCGAGCATGGCTGCTATCCCCGCATCCCTGCACATCTTGTCAAGCTTGTCAAACTCCGGGCCAGTACTGTCCAATGGCATGCCAAAATCAATATAGTTCGCGCCGACCTTCGCAGCGACTTCCAAGGGGATTCTGTTGAGCCGCCAGGGCATCGTCGCGATGACGATGTCGCAGTCCTTGAGCAGGGTTTTCAACGCCTTCGGGTCTGTTCCATTCACTTTCTTGACCGAGATTCTGTCATTCTTCAGGCGGCTCGCCAACAAATCCGCCGCGTTTGTTCTTGCATCTGCCAGAACTAGACTGTCAATCTTTGGATTCTTTGCTATGTGCTCTGCGCACACGAGCCCACAGACTCCGCATCCTAGCTCAACGATCTTCATGTGTTCACAACCTAGCAGGAGGAGACCCACTTTCGGAGGATGTCTGGCTCTGAAAAGTGTTCTCCGGTGGCAGGAATGCGCCGACACTCTTGAACGTTTCTGCGCGTCTAGCCTGACCCATTCCCAACATTCATGCCTCCCTTAAGTTCACGATAGTCAGTTCTGGGAATTGTCATCCTATTCCCAAGCTTTAATAGGCCCCTTTGTCTCGGTGATTCGATGCGCTGCTCCCATTGTGAGAAATGTTGCGAGGATACGCAGATGGAGATCTGCAAGGCGGACATTGAGCGGCTGGAGCGCCGTGGCTACGAAAGAAGTGATTTCTTCTGTAGGGGCGCAGACGGGATACCTAAGCTCCGGAACGTCGGAGCTTACTGTTACTTCTATGATCACGACCGGAAACGGTGCAAGGAATATGCCTCGCGGCCTCTCGGATGTGTGATCTATCCAGTCAACCTGACACCTGAAGGCCAGGTCGTCATCGACAGCCTATGCCCAGAGGGGGACTCATTGACACGCGATGAGATTGAGAGCAAAGGTCGACGCCTCCGCCTGTTGCTGGATACGATAAACATGGAGTCACGGGAGTCGACGCGATCGAGCTGATGCAACGAATGGTTGAACGAGGTTCTCTCGATAGTTCAAGAAACGGTATCCAAATCCATCCGGCTGTGGGGCTTCTGCAGTTGGCGCAGACTTGCTGTGCCAAGTGAAGGACATAAGCCCCTCCCTTTTCCACAGGCATTGACAAACCTCTGGGACTCCCCTCGCTACATTTATGCTGTCAAATGAGGTTACATCATAGCGGGGAGCCAAGGAATGACGCCGGCTGATGGAAGGTCAAGCCAATTTAGATTCGTCCCTTCGCAAGAGGAGGCAATCTTCAACGCCAACAGTCGATTACCAGGAGTCGTTGGTCTATTGATCTTCTTGGTGCTTTTCTTCGGAGTCGTTGCAGGAACTGCATACATCCAAATGGGCAGCGAGGTGCTGGGCATAGCCATCTACATTGTTGCAGCCGTCGCCGCAGTACTCCTCTACTTTGCCGGGAGAATGATTGCTCAGGGCTAGGCTATTCGACAGCATTCTCATTATCTCCTGACAAGACGCACGGCCAGTGTCATGGAGCGAGCTCAGCATTGAATTGACTGAAGGGACCAACTATGCTGGATGGCAGATAGATGCTCAAGACCTGAACACTGGAACATCGGTCACACACGACTACGGAGCGCGCTCACTCGGATCCTTGACCGTGTTCCTCAACGTCTCAGATATCGCAGGAAACGGATACGCAGACTGGAAAGATGGTTTCGAAATCACTACGGGCAATGGCACATTCTCACATGGAGATATCTACCTGGTTTTCGTGCTGTTTGAGCCAGATGGCGGTTCCAAGATAGGCGCTGATTTCATCATCTGGGGAGATCAGTGACTGGGGAAGAACACAAGACATTGTTCCTTGGGTCGGGAAAAGACCATAGGGGAGGAATGACGAGCGGGCCGTCTTCAGCCGAGAGGATCATGACTAGAGCATGTGGGATGTGCCCACACGGATGAGATCACTAGAGCCCGATTTCCTTCTTGAGATAGTTGAAGGCGGCCCTTCCCTTGTCTGTGTGGACGATCACGTTTGGGTAGTCGCCTGCCGAGACGGAATCACGGTTCCTCGATGCAAGAGTGGACTCGAGAGCATCCTTCCTCCAACGGATTGTCACGTCCACGTCCCGGTCGGCTCCGGGAAACACTCGCGCGTTGCCCTCGGTGTCCAGGGAAAGGGTGCACACGCCGCATTCGGTCTCGAAGACCCAGACCTGGGGCAGATAGTCATGAACGAGGTTCCCCATCGACCCCCGGAGATTCGGCTTTATCTGTCTCTCGAGGTCTTCACAAAGATTCGTCAATAGTTCGTGCACGAGATCCATTCTAAAGCACATCGAGGAACCTCTCAAGATGGTGTCAGCAAAAGGGTGAACCGGTTCCGGTGCAGTACCGATTTGGGACCCAACTGCGGCAAGAATGAAGCCACATTTTCAATCTCCTGACGGAACCGGCGTTCAATCGTGACCAGCCTCTTCAACAGTCTCGTTCTTCGACCCGGTCTTCTTGAGTGTGCGTTGCCTCGGAATGAGCTTCCAGTCCCATTCTCCCTTATCCTTGCGGAACACATTCCCACAACGAGGACAAACATTCTCGGCCAGTGAGACCCTGAGACCGCACGCACCACAGGATCTCTTCGAAGACTCTTCTTCGTCGCCCAGACTACCGCCAGCCAATCTGTCTCTGGGTTAGTAAAGTGACTCACGGTATATCAATTATCACATCTGTCAGTTTCAAGTATGATAAAGAGGATTACATCTACATCTCAGGAGGAAGAATGCCGAAGGTGGTTCTTGAATACAAGGAGCAGGCGAAGAAGCGTATCATGGATGCGGCGAGCGCGGAGTTCGCCAAGAAGGGCTATCGCAAGACCACGATGAATGACATAGCCAAGAGGATTGGTGTCAGCAAGGGAGCAGTGTATCAGTACTTCGAAAACAAGGAGGCGCTTATCGGCGCTGTCGTAGAGTCCTTCATTGAGAGTGCGCTCGGAGGTGAGCTCTCATCGCCGAGTGACAAAGGTTTCATCGAGATCACTGAGGGGTCATTCGGCAGATTACTCAAATCAATGCCCAGCTGGTTCCCCTATCTGTTGTGCGATTTCATGTCCGAAGCTCATCGTGACAGAAATGCAAAGCAACTGATGAGGGAGGTCGACCGAAAGCTCGTGGAGGGAATCTCTGGATGCTTGGAAGACCGAAAGAAAGCGGGAGAGATATCCCCGAATGTCGATACTGTGGGAGTCGCCCGGGGTCTGTCAGCGCTTCAACTTGGGCTCCTGGCCTTTATCTCGACTGGCCTTCCACGTTCTAAAGCAATCGAGGCCTGGACGGAGATTGTCAGGAGCATGGCGTCAGGCCTGGAACTCAAGAAGTAATCGTGAGAAGCTGTCGTTGGGGACTCCTGTCTGTCGCCACTGTGAAGCGACGGCGAGCCGAGGCCGGACCTGCTGATCAAGAATAGAGAGCGAATTGTCTTCAACCAAGAGGACCTCCTCGAGAGCAGGTGGGTGACTCGCCGTATCATTGGTGAAGAGCATGCCTCGCCTCGGAAAGCCCATAGGGGAGGAAAGGCGATACCCGCCAGAGGGGAATGGCATGAAGTGTCCGAATTGTGGAGCTGAGAATCCAAAGGGACAGAACTTCTGTGTCGATTGTGGTGGCGTGATTCCCAAGCTCGATCGGTTTAGCGGGTATTGGGGCTCGGGCAAGGAATACGCGTTCAGCTCAGAGGGAAGGATCAGCGACTTCCTGTTTACTGTCGGACAGAATGAGAAGCACACAATCGCCGTGAGATACAACACGAAACACGGCAAGTTCACGGTCTATGTGGACAGCACGGACAAACCCAGCCACGTCAAGAAGGTCGGTCCCAAGTCCGTCAGTCTAGACATCGGGAAGGAAGAGAAACACAACATGATCCTGTCAATAAGCGGCTTCTGGACCCTGCGTCTTGAGGCGAGCGCTGACGGGGTGACGGTCTACAAGTCATGAAAAGGGGCAGATGAGCCTGAGCCTCGACTCGAAAAAGACCAAATGGGAGGAAAGGCGATGATGATACGGGGAAATGGCATGGCTGAGAAGTATCTGAAGTGCCCAAATTGCGGTGCCGGCAATCCCGAAGGTAAGATGTTCTGCGGAGACTGTGGTGCGGCGTTGCCACAACCACCGCCTGTTCAGCCGACGCAACGCACCCCTGCTCAGTATGCTTCAATCCCGCAGAGACCGGGTTGGCTTGAATCGAATTGGAAAGGACTAGTTGGCGTGATTGTTGTTCTCGTCATTCTTGCCGGTGGTCTTGGCATGGTCTACTCTCAGCCCTGGTCCAAGATCAAGGTCATTGTCTCGCATAGCGAATACAGCTCGATCGGTGTAGTAGTCTTGATCGACGGAATTTCGAAAGGTCTGATTGCAGTCTCCCCAGGAGAGTCCATTGTTGGAGTCTGGTCAGTTAATGCTGGAACTCATGTTGTCCAAATTGACAGAGGCCAATGGGGTGTGTATGTCATAACACACTGGTTCTCTCCAGATGAGTATGTGAACTACTATGAACCACCAGACGGAACGCTGGATTTC
>JALHSX010000311.1 GCA_022865445.1 Thermoplasmata archaeon
GGCCGCATTTCTAGTGATGTCGCTCGTGACGCTGGAGATGAGCCCCAGCTTCTCGCCTGCGGGGCCGATAGAAGCGACGCGCGTGAACTTGTGGCCCGTCTCCTTGCGGACGAGCTCCTCCGTCTTGAAGGTGTCCTTGCCTGCGAGGTTCTTCGCATCGCGGATCTCCGCCTTACCGTCGTTGATCCACAGGTATGACAGTTTCTTTGCCTTTCCCTTGATGATGACGCCGTCGAACCCGGTGTACTTCAGCTCAGAGCCGAAGAACCCGCCAGCGTAGCTGTCGAGGAATGTGCCAGTGAGAGGTGACTTCGTGACCAGGACATACCTGCCGGTCAGAGGGGTCAGCGTTCCTACGAGCGGACCAGTCCATATCGACAGGATGTTGTCGGGCGAGAGCGGGTCGGTCCCTGGCTTGAGCTCCTCGAAAAGGTATCTAGCCCCAAGGCCCTTGCCTCCGATGAACTGTTTCGCCCACTCCTTGTTGAGGGGCTCGGTCGTGATCTTCTCGTTCGTCAGGTCGACTCTGAGTATCTTGCCTTGATATCCATCGCCCATCTATCTCACCTCTTCAGAACGCCCTTCGGGCAGATCTCGACGCACTGTGGTGTCCCGCCGCAGAGGTCGCACTTGATCGAATATGTTCCCGATTCGTCGAGCCAGCAGCCGTTGTATGGGCAGGCCTCGACACAAGCTCCGCATCCCGTGCAGGCATCCTTGTCGACGACATATATCCCGAGGCCCTCGTCCAATTTGATGGCATCCGCCGGGCACGCCTCGAAGCACGGGTGCTCGTCGCAATGGATGCAGTAGTTCAGCTTGTACTCTCCAGGCTCCGGGAAATGGTCCTCGACGTTGATGCGGGATTGGCTCGGATCGAACTTGCCCACATGCGTCGCTGAACAGACCAGAGCGCACAGCTGACAGCCAGTACATTTCTTGAGGTCGGCTTTCAAACTCTTGCTCACTTGTGTTCCCTCCCTAGCACATGATCGTTCTCGGATATGGCACGGTAGATTGAGGACCAATTCTGTCTGTGATTCAAAAGGCTAGACAGGATCCCTCTACCAAGCCCCCCTGCGGGACAGGTAGCTGGATTGCGAAGGGCGTATTTAGCTCTTGTCGGCTTCTCTGTGTCCAGCCAGACAACCGTTTTCTTAACGATCTGACAGCCAGTCGGAGATGGCGATATGCTCAGACACGCCTATCGGCGAGCGGTTTTTAAATGAATTATTTAAATATAATTATTGAAATTCATTACTGTGGACGGATGGGAAGCGCGCATGTCTGACCTCCCCTGGGGCCCTGCCCCGGGGACGCTCTCAAACTAGGAAGATAGTTATAGGCCCCACGAATACCATCTGACCGCGATGATCCCAGAAGACACGAAACTGCTGCTTCTTGACTCCAATGGCAAGAAGTTCGTAGTGAAGGCTGCAAGAAAGATGTTGGAGGTCGGGGGCCTGGGGGTAGTCGACGGGACCGCGCTCTGCGACGCCACCATCGGCGACACAATGAAGATCGGAGGTCGCGACTTCATCATCCTCAGACCGAGCCTTAAGGACTTGCTCGGAATCATTGAACGCCGCGCCCAGATCATGATCCCCAAAGACAGCTTCCTGATCCCCATGCATCTCGATCTGAACAGCGGCAGCCGCGTCATCGAAGGAGGCGTCGGTTCGGGCGCACTCACAATCGTGCTTCTGAAAGCAGTGAGTCCATCCGGAAAGGTCTATTCATACGAGACCAGGACAGACTACGCGGACATTGCGCGCCGCAATGTCGCGCTCTCGGACAACGAAGCGAATTGGCACCTCAAGATCGACGACGTCTGCAAGGCGCAGCTTGAGCAGAACGTCGATGCAGTGGTAGTCGACATCCCCAATCCATGGGATGCGGTTGAGAACGCGACGAAGGCACTGAAAGCTGGCGGATACTTCTGCTGCTATGTCCCGAACGTGAACCAGCTCGAAAACGCGGTCAGGAAGATGCGCGAAATCGGGCTTGCCGAGGTTGTGGCCTTCGAGACACTGCAGAGAGAGATGGTTGTGCACGAAGGCGGAGTCCGCCCCAGCTTCGACATGCTCGGTCATACAGGGTACTTAGCTCTCGGCAGGAAAATGCTCGGCTGATTGTCAGGAAAACTCAAAATCTAAGTATTCGCTTGCGCAATCTCCCAGACAGGTGACTACGGGATGGCTATCGCAGAGGTCAGGGTCGAGCTGAAGAAAGGGGTAGCTGACCCTGAGGGGAAGAACACTCTAAAAGCGCTCGAGCTTCTCGGATTCGAGGGAGTGAAGGATGTGAAGACCGTCAAGGTCTTCGACATCCATCTGGAAGGAGACGGGGGAGATGTTGAGAAGAAGGTCGACGACATGTGCAGGAAGCTTCTCGCGAACCCCGTGATACACAACTATTCTATCAAGATCAAGTGAGGTACTCGGATGTCGACCGACAAGTTGTACATTCCCCGGGAGGTCCCTTTCGAGCTCGTCGATATCAACCTCGAATCTGCGACCGATGATCAGCTGGTCGAGCTTAGCAATGAGAGCGGCACGGTCCTCTCGCTAGAGGAAATGCGCCGTATCCGGGATTTCTTCAAGGAGAAGGGAAGGAATCCAACTGATGTGGAGCTCCAGTCGATCGGCCAAGCCTGGAGCGAGCACTGCTGCTACAAGAGTTCCAAGATCTATCTGAAACAGTATGTGTTTGGCATCAACACGCGTCAGGTAATCGACCGTGGTGACGCCGGCGTGATGGAGTTCGACAAAGACCATGCGTACGCTCTCAGGATAGAGAGCCACAACCATCCGAGCGCGGTGGAGCCCTACGGCGGAGCGGCAACTGGCATTGGGGGCATCATAAGAGACGTTCTCTGCATGGGAGCTCAGCCGATCGCTTTGGTCGATCCTTTGTTCTTCGGGCCGCTCGACTATCCGTTCGAGAAGCTTCCCCGTGGGATCAAACACCCGAAGTACTTGTTCGGCGGGATTGTCGCGGGCATCCGTGACTACGGGAACAGGGTCGGCCTGCCGACCGTCTCCGGGGGCATCTGGTTCGACGAGAGCTACGTGGGCAACTGCCTGGTCAATGTGGGCTGCGTCGGCATCGCCGAGAAGAAGAACATCCGGAAGAACGCCGTCCGGGGAGCCGGAGACGTCCTTGTCCTCGTCGGTGGAAGAACTGGAAGAGACGGTATCCACGGAGTCACTTTCGCATCTGCTGTCCTGACCAAGGAGAGCGAGACCGAATCAAGAGGGGCTGTCCAGCTAGGCGATCCGATCATGAAGGAGCCCGTGATTCACGCGGTTCTCGAGGCGAACGAGAAGGGGCTCGTGAACGGCATGAAGGACCTCGGTGGAGGGGGCCTCTCGTGCGTGGTCGGCGAGATAGCGCTTGCGGGCGGATGCGGCGCCGAGGTCGACCTGTCCAAGGTCCCGCTCAAGGAGGAAGGACTCGCGCCTTGGGAGATATGGGTGTCCGAATCGCAGGAGCGGATGATGCTCTCAGTGTCACCGAGGAACGTCGATGAGGTCCTGCATGCCTTCAAGCTCTGGGACGTGCCTGCGACTCCGATTGGCAAGGTCATCCGCGAGAAGTCCGTGAAGCTCTACTTCCAAGGCGAGAAAGTCTTCGACCTCGAGCTGGAGTTCCTGACCGCTGGACCCGTCTACTGCAGGCCTTGCAGCGTCGGGAAATCGAAGCGGAGGAAGGGCGAGAATATCCCGAGAGTCAGGAAGCGGTATGACAAGGAACTCATGAAGCTCCTCGCATCACCCAACATATGCAACAGGGACTGGGTCATCAGACAATACGATCACGAAGTCCGCGGGAACACGGTCATCAAGCC
>JALHSX010000312.1 GCA_022865445.1 Thermoplasmata archaeon
TATATCACCAATCCTGGGTTGCGGAAGCTGACCAGGGTCGCCAGGATGAAGTCGTATGGCATCGTTCCTTCCTTGGAGCCGTCCTTTGCGCGCATCTTGTCCCTGAAATCGAGACCCGTTTCGTACCTGTGATGCCCATCCGCAATCAGCAACTTCGCGGGCTCCAGTAGCTTCACGATCTTGTCAATCAGTTCCGGTTCCGAGATCCTGATCAGTCTGTGATTCACGCCCTCGGGGTCGATGAATCTCATAAACTCGTCACGCTTTCGCGTGTCGAGCAGGATCCATTCGATCTCCTCTGTTGGGTCGTCGTACAGAAGGAATATCTGTTCAGTGTCCCCATTGACGGCGCACATCAGATCCATCCTGTCGGCCTTGTGCTTGGGGATGGTCTTCTCGTGAGGCAGGACCACGCATTTCGAGAAATCCTCGAGCTTGACGAGGGCAACTATGCCAGATCTGATCCTGGGCGAGCCGTCCGGGCTGCTGAAAGTCTGCTCGTAAACGTACAGACAACTTCTGGAATCGACGACGAGGACCTCGTCGTTGATCCACCTTTGAAGTCGTCTGTAGGCGATCTCGTAGGCGTCTGCCTCATCGCCCAGCGTAACATGCGTTATGTTCAGTCTGTCATCCTTGAGCCTCTTCTCCATGACCCTGTCGATTACATCGTACGGCGGGGCCACGAAACGGGAAACATCCTTTCCGAATCTAGCGCTATTGTAGTACAAAGCATTGAAAGGGATTACCGTCGCCAAGTGACCTTGCTCCCCAGAACGGGTTGATGCGACGGCCATCTAAAAAAGGTTGGCATAACTTATTGGGGGTGACGCGACCGCGCACTCAATCTAGGAAAGGCACGTAGCCGTACCAGGAACCATCGTCTTCCAGATACTTCAGGTTCTCCTCGAGCATCTCCTTGTGTCCGCGCTCCATCTTCTCGAGCTTGTTGAAGATCCTCTTGAGTTTCTCATCAGCCTTGGTCGCGTTCTTCGAGTAGAAATCGATGGATCTCTGCTCGGTCCTTATCCCAAGCTTGAGAGCCGATATGGCGTCCTTCGTTTCGATCGAGTTCTTCCTGATCTTCTCTGGGAAGATCTCGGCGAGCCCCTTGTCGAGCATTTCCTTCGACGGAGCTTTGACCGAGCCACCAAGGGCCTTCAACTCGGCAGTGAGGATCTGCGCGTGTTCTTTCTCGTCCTCTGAGAGCCCCTTCATGAGCGGTTTCGCTTTCTCATCGCCGACCAGTTCCTTGAACCTGGCGTAATACTCAACGCCGAAGCGTTCGAATTCGATCGCGGTCGCCAGAATCTCCTTGATGTTCGTGGTTTCATACCCCCGGTCTTTCTTTGCCGAACGAACGTGCCCATCGATAATAAGGATTGCGCAGTAGGCAAAACGAGCTGTTGGAGTGTATGAGACTCATCGAGATGGCATGATTTAATTATCCACATTTGAATATTATTCTCGCTAGCAAGGGATTATGATACCTGTCTATCTGCTATTATATAGATGCCAAGTCAATCATTGGCCGCCAGGTCTGGCCAGCACACGGAGGTGTTGGGTATGGGCGAGGTAGTTGCTGAGAACTACATCATCATTCCCGGGAAACCATGCAAGGCAGGCGCCCGCCCTGTGAGCAGCGAGGACAAGAGGGTGAGGGACGCCCTCGGCGAGATCAGTGCGATGATTGCAGGGGGCAGACCGCTTCCCGACATCATCGAGCGCACGCTGACGGCCATCGCCGAATTGTTCGGCATCGAGGCGATGTTCTTCGATATCACCAGGGTCGAGGCCGGGCCTTCATTGCGCTGGGCCACGTACGGCTTTCCGAAGGAGAGTGCAGAGAGAATAGTCGCGAACATGAGTGCCGACTACTATCCGAAGGACTTGCTGGGCAGAACCATTGCTGACAAGTTCCGAGTCACGAAGAATTCGTACTACATACCCGCAGATGATTGGATCAAGATGATTGAAGGGGATCCGTTCGCCGACCATCCATCCTACTACAGGCATCCTGAGAATGTCCGCCTTCCGAGAAAGGACCCTGATGAATGGCATGAGGCCGATCACTACAGGCTCGCTATGCGCGACACTGGAGGAGAATTGCTTGCGACACTTGAGCTCGACTACTAGTGTGACGGAAAATTACTCTCGAAAGAGACCCTCGAATTGGTGGAGCTCTTCACGGAGCTCCTGTCATTCGCCCTGATGAGAGAAATGCGCCACACTCCCGACTCGATCACGCCCTCCGCGGCAGCGGCTCACAGAACCGATCTCCTCGAGGACATACTCAGCATCGCTTCATCCATCGTATCCGAGAGGGATCTTCGGAAGCTCTCCGACATGATCCTGACTTCCGTCTCATCTCTGTTCGGCTTCGGCAAGGTCTCCCTTGTCGTGTACGATGAGCTGGAAGCCATTTTCAGATGGATAGCCGTATTCGGATACGGCGAAGATCTTGCGAGGGAGGTCAGGCAGAGGACCATCCCGACCGATGTGATACTCGAAGATCTGAGGGAGGAGAAGCGGATCGGCAAGTCTGCATACCTGACGCCCCTCGAGGCTATCAGTCCGCGGTCCAAAAGCTATCTCATTTCCCCTCCTGTTGCTGAACCCGCCGAGAAGCCGGGTCCGCGCAAGAAGGACGAATTCCGGGTGGGTGACTACCTCGCCTTTGCACTGCACGATTCTGCTGGCAGGATCGTCGGAGTCCTCTATCCTACGGACCCGAAGGACGGCAAAATCCCCTCCAAGGAGACAATCGAGACCATCGAGATATTCACTTCGCTTGCCGAGGTTGCGATTGAGAATGCGAGACTATCCCATGAGAGGGAGATGGCGCTCAGGATTACGAGCCAAAGGACGGAGCAGCTCTCGCGAATCCTCGATTTGGTGTCGGGGATTATGTATGTGAGGGACCTCGACCAGATGCTGGACAACCTGCTCAAGACTCTGGCAAGACTCGTCGGCACTAAGCGGATGGTGCTCGCCATAAAGCACCGCGAGCTCGGAGTCTACAAGGTCGAAGCCTTGCACGGCTACTCTCAAAAGGCTGCCGAGCAGATCAAGCGACACGTGTACCCTTCAGAATTCGTTGACACGCTATCCGAATCCGGAGCTCCAATGATCGGCGGACCGTATGCAAGATGGTGGACGAAGATGGGCCGCATGAGTTACTACTCGCCTGCGGAAAGTGTCCAGACTCTCACGCCTGACGAGCTCGCCTACTACCCGGACCCCGAGCTTATCAGGGTCCCGCGCGCAGGAAAGGGGCGCTGGCACGAGTTGGACTACATCGATACGCTGATATTCGACAAGGAAGGAGTGCCCCTGGCATATCTAGAGACTCTGAAGCCAAGGGACGATCGAATTCCAGACCAAGACGCCTTAGAGGTCATCGAGATATTCGCGAGCCTAGCAGGTATCGCGATCGAGAACGCGAAGATGTTCGAAGAGCACATAGATAGCAGGAAGAACTCGGAGCTTTATGCCGATGTCCTGTCCCATGATATCAAGAATTTCAATCAGGCGATCCTTGGCTACCTGGACCTTCTCAGGATGAAGATCAGCCAGCCGGACCACCTGGCCCTGTTGGACAAGGTTGGCGAGCAGGTGATGAACACGAGTTGGCTCGCGAGCAACGTTAGAACGATGTCAAGGATGACTTTCGGTGATGTTGACCTTATGAAGATCGACCTCGGTGCGGTTCTGCTCGAGTGTCAGAGGAGCATTTCGCAGTACTACCCCGGCA
>JALHSX010000313.1 GCA_022865445.1 Thermoplasmata archaeon
CTCGCCCTGACCTCCTCGTGAGAGCAAGAGAGGACGTTCACCATCGCTATCGACTTGCCACCCATCGCGGCGATGTCGTTGACGTTCACGAGCACCGCGCAGTAGCCTGCCCAGAAGGGATTCCTGTTCACCAGATCCTGAAGGATCCCGTCGGCAGCCATCAGGAGGAGCTCACGGCCGCACTTTATGACCGCGGCGTCCTCGCCATAGGCAGCCAACACGTCTTCGCTCTGGATAGGGATGAGCCTAGCGGCGACATTCGTGATCGGGCTCTTTCTGACCACGCCTCTGTACGCCCTGATGTCCCTGACGAGTTCCTCCAGCTTCATTGTGACCGCATCTGAGTGCGATGAATAAATATCTGTCCCCTCAGAGCTTCAGTTGAGTCGTCTCCTTCAGGTAGGCTCTCGCATTGAACCTCTCGACGACGACATCCGCCAATATTTGCATGAACTCGCGTTCGAGGTCCTTCGCGACGATGATGGGTATGTCGCTGTTAGGGATCTTGTAGCCCATGCGTGAGAGGATCGACTTCGCCTCGGAACGCTCTTCGGAGGTCGCCTTTCTGCCCTCGACGACGCCTTCCACGCCGCATCTTCTCACCTCGACGTCGAAGACCGCCCGTTTGAAGAGCCTCTGAAGACAGAAAGCGGCGAGAGTCGCTCGTTCATCGGGCGTCCTGGCAATCGATGCACAGCTATCTCCGATCAGCTCGTACAAGTTCCTGTCTCTGGACGCAGAAAGTGAGAACACCTTGGAGGGCTTGATGTCCTTTTCCTTCAGCACGCTCATGTCTGCGAGCGCTTTCAGATAGCCAGTTAGTTCAAGTCTGTGGAGCCTGACTCCTCTCGAGGCCAGCTCTCTGCAAAGGCCGCTGATGGACATCGGATCCTTCTTCAGTATCTCGAGCACGAGCTCCTTCATATCCTTCTGTGGCGAGAACATCGCATCTGAATTGGTAACAGACCGGATAATATAACTCCTTTTGGGCTCAGAATGCGGGTCCAACCAGCTGCCAGACTATCAGGCTCAGCACCAAGAGAGCGATGCCGATCGTAATGCTCCCGACCAACCGGTCCTTCTGATCCTTGGAGTATGTTCTGCCAGTCTTGTCGAGAAGATAGTCAAGCCCATCTCTGAAAAGGTACCCACCGTCCAGGGGCACTGCCGGAAGCACGTTCGTCAGGCCCACCATGAGGTTCAACCAGAAGATCCAGTAGAAGGAGTTGGTCAACAGCCAGAACACAGAGTCGGGCATCCAAGCGAGTCCTCCCGCAGGATGGTACAGGTCCGTAACAGGTGACCTTAGCGGCGCGAGATCCAGGAACGGAAGCGCAATCAACCTCAGCCAAGATCTCGAGAAATCGTCCACGCTCTTGTCGCCTTTGAAGGGGTTCGAAAGCACCCCGGAGTAGTAGGTCACGTTCTCGCTCTGGATGCCCAGATCGAGGAATCCTCCACCGAAATAGCCCACGCCCCGATATGCCTCTTTGTTGTTGCTGGAATCGTACTTATCGTAGTAGGCCCACTTGTCCGAGAGAGTTGCGCGGCTGATGTTGGTGTTGTTCACGAATGCGCCGGCAGAGCTGCTGTAGTCCATGACGGAGATGTTGACAATCTGATCTGCGTGAGTGAGTGCCATGACATCTGAGAGACCTTTCGTGTTTCTCACAATCGAGTCGTTCACGGAGACGAGGACCATCCCTGTCACGAGGCCGGCCTTGTCAGCCGCGAAGTCCTTGACTATGTATGCGACAACAACCCCATCGGTCACGTTGATCCGTGTCAGCTCGTTCTTGAAATAGTATTCGACAGTCACAGGGGAGCCGGGGCTTGGAGTGATTCGGTTCTCCATGTCCGTCGAGTTCTTAATCGGCACGCCGCCGACCGAGACTATGACGCTGGTAGGTGAAACACCCGCTCTCTGGGCTGGCGATCCATCCACCACGCCGACCGCCAATGAGCCATCACGGGATGGCTCGACGGAGGACATCATCACGCCGGAGAAGAGCGCCAACACCACAAGCGATAGGACGATGTTGCTCGCAGGACCTGCTGCGAACACCTTCGATCTCCGGCTTCGAGTAGCGTTCTGTAGCTCTTTCTCGTCCGGCTCAACAAACGCTCCCATCGGGAAGACGAGGAAGAGCAGCCCGAGAGACTGTACCTTCATCTTGCCGACCCTGGTCAAGATTCCGTGGCTCATCTCATGAACCACTATTGCGATCACCAACGCCAGAATGCCGTACCCGAGAGGGATCACGGGGTTGAGACCTGGAATGCCGAGAATAAGCTCCGGAGACGGGGCCTTCTTGATCTGCGGAACGATGGTGGCTTCCCAGAGCAAAAGCGTCATGATCAGGATCATCGAACCCGCGCATATCCAAAGTGAGGCCTGACCATATGCGTTCCAGAATCTGCTCCTCCTAGCGATTCGATCTATGAGGTCCTTGCCTCTTCGCGTCCTCCACATTATGAAGGGACCCATGAGGCTCATGCTGTGCCTCTCAAGCCATTTCGTCCGCTTCAGGAAGTAGACGAGGACTAGCCAGGCCAACAACACGACCAGAGCAATCAAATAACCGTTCATCTGGGAAACCCGCGCTCAGCCCATAATGGTTCGGATATTAATGGGTTTCATCGTGCCCGTGAGGGTGTCCAGAGGTGTTGTCGGACTCTGGGGTCTTGTGCCTTGCCCATTCCTCGTCCGAAACTTGATCGTAGACTCCGGCCTGCTCATCCTTTTCGACGACACCCTCTTCGTCCATCTTCGCCAGCCTTATGATCTGGTCCTTCTTGAGTATCCAGTAGTGGATCCGCCAGAGCTTGCCCTTCTTGAGCAGGACCTCCTCTTGCGTGGTAGTCAGGAGGCCTTCCTCCTCAAGCATGTAGAAGACATCCCTGTCCCCGGAAGTGAGCCTGTTGTCAATCACCTCATCGGTGTATCCGAAGAAGCTCATGACGTAGTCGGCAAGGCTCTTGATCTCAGCGTCGGACATGCCCTTCCTGCCGACAGTCTTCTTCAGAGCGCCCTCAACCTGTTGCATCGTGACAACAGTCATCCCAATCCCGGCACTGGAACTGTATCCACAGCTAAAAACATGTCGAAGATGCGCGCAATCAGAGGCTGCCCAAGGCGTCGCTAGCCGGAAGCACCTCGACTCCCTCGCGCGCCAATTCCTCGAGAATCGTTTTCGCCCATCGCAGTTTGCGTTTCTTGATCTCTCGGTCCTTCCCGGTCTTCTCTGACGGGTTCTCGAAGTCGAATCCCGCAAGATGGATCTTCTTGGCGCCAAGTTCGGCGCAGATGCAGGCGGCGCGGTCACCATCGGTGAATCCGCCGAAGTTGTACATGCCAGCTGGAGGAACGCACTGACAAGTGCCAACGACGGGACCTCTGAAATCTCTTAGATATCGTTCGATCGCATCTCGATTGTCGCCATGCGCGTGGACGAAGATGACAGTGCCTTCCTTGTTGAGCTCGACCTGATCCTCGACGATGCCGTCGAGATCGCTGACGATCATGTTCGGACGAATCTCAGCTTCTGCGAGGACGGTCGTCGCACTGTCCGCTGCGACGACGTATCCTCCAATGGTGAGGGCCGAAAGCTCCTCTGCCAACCCCGGACTTCCGCCACACACGAGAACGGATTCGGGAAACTTCTTCCTGACAACCTTCAGGCACTCTGTTCCATCGTCACCAAGCATCGACCCGAGCAACTGCGCGCATCTGAGGTCCTTCTCGGGGTCGAACCCAAAATCATCGCAGATCCGCTTGTACATGGGCAGCCATGTCCCAAGCTTC
>JALHSX010000314.1 GCA_022865445.1 Thermoplasmata archaeon
GGAGACCCCCTTGGTGCTCAGCGAGAAGTGGAGAAGACCCTTCTCCTTCACCACGATGTCGAATGCCGTCGGCTCGGCGACGACTACTGCTGGGGCATTCTTCAGGGCAGGGTCCTTCGCCGCCGCCTCTGCCCCTATCATGGTCGTTTCTTCATCAGTGGTGAAGCATAGCGAGAACGGAACATTCGCAGCCACCAGGTCTTCGGCTGCCAACAGCATGGCAGTGCAACCGCCTTTCATGTCACACGAGCCCCGACCGTAGAGCTTTCCATTCGCGAATTCCCCGTCCTCGAACTTCCAGTTTGTTCCGTGCGGTACGGTGTCTAGGTGGCCGGACAGGACGACCCCATTCTGCCCGAATTGAGCCACGATCGCTGGATGGTCCTTGTTTCCATGGTATCGTGGTTCCAGCCCAAGCTTGCTCAATTTGGATGATACATACTCGACAATCTGTCTGGAATCGTCCTCTGAAGTGCTCTTCGTGAGCACGAGATCCGTGAGGATCTCTTTCGCCCTGTCATTCTTCAATGGTTCACCTGGCATTGGCGTTCTTGGCTATCCTTTCCGCCAGCTTCACGAGGAGCTTGGACATGTTCTCCATATCCTTGATGCTGGCGCACTCCGTCGGCGAGTGTGTGTACCTCATGGCTATGCCGAGCGCCATCATGAGCGCTCCGTATTCTTGGACGACGGAGCCATCCGTAGTGCCGCCGCCCGAGCCAGATTGGAGCGGTATCTTGGCCGCCTTCGCGACTTCCTCCACCAGCTTTCTCATCTTTGGTGATGCGATGGCATAGCTGTCGAACATCCTCATCGCGGGGCCCTGGCCGAGGCAGACCTTCTCGTAAGTGTCGCCCTGCATCGGCGCATCTGTCGTCGTCATCGTGTCGACCGCGAAGACGAAATCAGGTCTGTACATGAAACCTGCCACCTTGGCTCCTTTTAGACCGGTCTCCTCCTGCACGCTCCAGACGAAAACAATCCTTACTGACAGCTTCCTGTCCTTCAGCTTCTCCAGGACGTCGAGAAGTATCGCACATCCCATCCTGTCGTCCACCGCTCGCGCGCAGATGATGTCTGGCGTGAGGTATGTGATGTCTTTCTTGAAGACCATCGGGTCGAGCACCCTGACCCCCTTCTTCTCAGTCTCCTTCTTGCTCCTGGTGCCGATATCGACCCTGACCTCCTCCCAACTTACGACCTTCTTCTTGTCATCAGACTCAGTCATCAGGTGTGGAGGCTTCAGACCGATGACTCCGGTGACAAAACCTTTCTGAGTCTTTATCTGGACGACCCTTCCGACCAAAGTGCGGTCATCGATTCCGCCGACCTTTCTGATCCTCAGGGAGCCGTCATCCTCGATCTTCGTCACGATCAATCCGAGCTCGTCCATGTGGGCGATGAGCATCACGACAGGACCTTTGTCACCGACCGTTGCGTGGAGGTTGCCTATGTTGTCCTCGCGGGCCTCTACGCCGAGCTCTTCGACTTTGTTCTTGATGTATTCTCTGATGTCGTCTTCGTACCCGGAGACTCCAGGCACTTTGATCATCTCTTCCAAGATTTCCTTCACTTCAATCCCTCTTCACAAAAGGTGGCTTGACGATTCCAGCAAGGACAAGGTTGTCCCTGATTTTAATATGGACCAGTGTTCCGACGATTGACATGTCGAGCGGAACGTAGCCCATCGCGATCCCCTTCTTGAGGACTGGCGAGAGTGTTCCGCTCGTTACCTGCCCGACCTTCCTATCGCCTGCAATGATCTCGTATCCATGACGCGGGATCCCTCGGTCATCTACTTCCAGGCAGACCAGCTTGTCGTACTTGCCGCTGGCACTCTGCTGCACCAACGTCTGTTTTCCTATGAAGTCGTGCTTCCAATCCACGACCCAGCCCGGGCCGGTCTGGAGTGAAGTCTGTGCTCCGTCGAAGTCCGTTCCCGAGAGCAGAAGGCCTTTCTCCAATCTGAGCGTGTCCCGAGCACCAAGTCCTATGGGCTTGAGCCCGAATGCCTTGCCCTTCTCCAGCACAGCGCTCCATACGGCGACAGCGTCTGCGTTCTCGCAGACTACCTCGAATCCGTCCTCGCCGGTGTACCCTGTGCGCGACACGAAGGCGGCAATGCCCTTCCCTGTCCCATTGATCGGTTTTCGCCCGTTCAGAAGATGCGTTTTCGGGGTTGAGCCTTCAGTCGCGATCTTGTCCAGGCGGACGAACGCTCCCCAGAAGGACTTGATCGATGACAGGTTTGCAGTCGTGAGCTGAGCCAGGACATCCTTCGCGGTCGGTCCTTGGACTGCAATCGCAGCAAGGTCGGTCGACATGTCGTCGAACTCCTGCCCGCCAAGATGTGCCTCTACCCATTTCCTGATCTTCGTGGTTGTTGCGGCGTTAGGGACCATAAGATACTCGTCCCGGCCGAGAACCGTGACGATGGTATCGTCCAGTATTCTCCCCTGTTCATCGAGTATGTGCGCGTAGACGCATCTGCCGACAGGTTGGTCCTTGATGTCGTTCGTGCATAGCGTGTTGACGAGATCGCCCGCGCCATCCCCCTTGATGATGAAATCCCCCATATGCGAGACGTCAAAGGCGCCCGACTTCTGCCGGACAGTCATGTGCTCGTCGATGATGGTGGTGTACTGGATAGGCATGTCCCAACCTGCAAACCAGACCATCTTCGCGCCCAGCGCGACGTGGAGGTCGTGCAACGGGGTCTTGTGCATGGGGACCGCATCGACTATTCTATCCTAAAGGTTATGCGACGTAGAGGCCGTATTGACAATCTAGAGAAACAGAGCTGCGAGAAACGACTCTCACCTGTACTGATCTATCAGTGTGGTGAAATCCTTCTCGAGGCTAACACTCATCGCAGGCTGCTCGATGACCTCTACATTCCTCTCGAGCAGTGCGAGCTCCTTCTCGCTGAACGCGTTCGGGCTGATGGGTATGAGAACGGTCGAACGGCTCTGCATGACCTGCTCGTTGATGTGCTCGACGAACCGTAATACCTGCTGGAATCCGTTGTTGATCACGAGGTACTCCAGACCGTCTATGAGCACGACACATCTCTTGTAGCGCTCTATGAAAGAAGAAATCACAGTCGCAAGGGTTCCGATGCTCGTTGGGTTGTGGTGATCCACGCCAGGCGTGTGGCTGAGCCACAGGACCCTAGTCTCCTTGAGGTCGAACGCCTCCCTGACCTTCTCAGGGAACTGCCTCGTGACGCACAGGCCGGGCACGGTGTCCGTCAAGTTCGTCTCAAAGAGTTTGTACGCGAGGAAAGGCTTTCGCTCCCTAACAACATAGCACAGACCTTCCAAAACGTGCACTGCTTCTACAGTCTGCTTGTCTTCGTCAGTGATGCGCTGACCCTCCCTTGAGAAGCTTAGACAGAGGCTGCCATATTTAAGGGTTATGACTGAGTGTGCACTTGCCGTTCGAAAGATGTTCAATGCTCGTTTTTGAGCATCTGGCGCATCCTTTGCTCGAGCACTTTTGCAGGTATATCAAGCAGCGTGATGACAGTGGTCTTGCCAGATATGCCCGGGCCGCTCTTCTTCGCGCTGACCACGCCTAGCATGTCCAGGTCCTTCAGCAGGCCCCAGAAGGCGGTGTGCGCTCTGGGTTTCTCACTGTACTCCTCGCAGGCCACCTTATAAGCGGATTCGGTCTCGCCAGTAGTCACATAGGCCTTTCCTCTCGATGCCCTGGCGATGCCCAAGAGTGAAAGTTTCTGATGTCTGTCCAAACCGGCAAGCTTCGACTCGGTTATGGAACTGTAGGCCTCCGCCTTCGCCCCTCTCACATGTTCGACGGATATCCTGCCCGTGCTCTCCTCGTCCGCGAGCATGCCTGCCTTTTCTAGTATCTCGATTGCGAATCTCGCATCTCCCCACTCCGATGATACCTCGGCTATCAGGTTGATCGCATCGTCGTCAATAGCTCCGTCATGAAACGCCAACTCAGCTCTCGTCTTCACGATGTCTCTTAGCTCATCTGACGAGTACTTGCCGAATTCGACCACATTGGTCCTCTTGAAGGTGCTCGTTGAGGACGCGTCAAGCAGTTCGAAGATGTTCTTCTGTGAGATCAGCATGAGCGAGACGAGGTCTCTGCCGTCGACCTTCTCCTCGCCGAACCTGGTGAGCTTGTAGATGATGTCTGGCCCGGCCTTCTTGAGGAGCATGTCGGCCTCGTCCAGGACGATGACGAGGTGGACTTTCCGTTTCTCGAGATCCTTCCTCAGTATGCGGAGCATCTCGGTGATCGAGAAGCCTCTGTCTGGGAAGTTCGGCTGGAAGTGGTTCACGACGTGCAGTACAGCGCTCGACTCGCTGTTCCTCTGCCTGCAGTTCACGAGAACCCAGTCGACCGCTTTCTGCTGCTTCTCTGCGAAGTCCTTTAGGTCCGCGCAGAATCGTTTGGCGGTGGCGGTCTTGCCAGTTCCCACACTGCCGGTGAGAACGGCGTTCTGAGAAAGGTTGGACTCGACCACTGGCCTATAGAGCATGACCAGTTTCTTCATCTGGGCTTCTCTGTGAACAAGTCTCTGAGGAACGTAGTCGAATGACAGTGTCCGCTGGTCCTTGAAAACGCTCTTTCCTATGGTGTCCCACATCTGCGTCAGCTTCTGGAGTCCGCGTGGCTATCGACACATTGTCTTTTAAAAGATTCGCGTGCTGTTCGCGAAACTCCTCTGGAAAGGACAAACAATTTAAGCTCTTAACGCCGTCGATGGGCCGGAGAGAGGATGGCGGACGAAGACATCATAAGCTCCGTGATCAAAAGCACAAGGTCCATGCTGAGTTCTGAGACACTGCTCATCGAGGCGGTCCAAGACCTCGTCAAAGACGAGGTCAAGCGGACTATCAAGGAGAAGCTCGACGCGAACCCAGAGCTGAAGCAGGAATTGAAACAGGCGGTCCAAGAACTCATGGAAGCCAAGGTGCACGAGGCC
>JALHSX010000315.1 GCA_022865445.1 Thermoplasmata archaeon
ACCTGCCGATTCCCTGAGAGCGCCCATGGAGCTTGCGGATAGGACGTCCGATCCTGGGTCCACCACGAACTTCGTATCCTTGGGCAGTGACAGGATGTGGACAGAAGCGATATCCTGGAGTATGTCATTCGACGGCTTCCTGACTATCAGGGCAACTGCCCACTCGTTTCCAGAATTGAAGACATAGTACCTCGTTCTGATGTAGGCTTTCTTGCCTTTGAGAAATCGCTTTATGCTATCCTCGGTCAGCTGGAACTCAACTGTCTTCACGCTGACCTCTTTGCAGTGCGAAGGGAACATATCGAAGCCTTGGTGGCTGAGGGAACTAGAGCCTTTAAAACCCGATGGTCAGCCGGGAGCGATTCGACATCAAATGTCCAGGACGAGATATTTGGGAAGAAATGAGTCTGAAAAGGCACAACAAGCTTCTTTAACCCCTCTCGGAATATCCGAAAGGTCGTGTGAATGAAGGGCTTCCTAGTCCTCGAGGATGGGACGATTTATGAGGGGGAGGCCTTCGGCTCTCGCAGAGAAGTCCTCGGAGAAGTTGTTTTCGCCACTGGGATGACTGGGTACCAAGAGTCCCTCACAGATCCATCCTATTGTGGCCAGATTCTGGTCAGCTCATACCCGCTAATCGGCAATTATGGTGTGAACTCGCGCGATTTCCAGTCGAAGAAAGTGCAAGTCTGGGGCTATGCGATCAAGGAGAAATGCGATTATCCCAGCCACCGAGACTGCACGAAAACGATAGACCAGCTTCTCGGTGAGAACGATGTCCCGGGCATATGGGGGATAGACACGCGCTCGTTGATCAGACAACTACGGACCCATGGAACAATGAGAGGCGGGATCACAACCGAGGAACCGAAGGAGCTCCTCGAGCGTGTCAGAGCGATGAAGCATCCGGAGGAATCGAACCTAGTCTCGAGAGTGAGCACCAAGAGAATAATAAGGTTCGATGAGAAGAAGCCGAAGACCGTCGCTCTCCTCGACTGCGGTTTGAAGTCCAATATCGTTGAGGAGCTGAGATCCAGATTCAATGTGATCCAGTTGCCCTACGACACAGAGGAGAATGCCGTCAGAGAGCTCGAACCTGATGGCATATTCATCTCTAACGGCCCCGGCAATCCAGCTCATCCGGAGATGTTGTCCACAATCGTGTCCACGCTAGCCAAATTGAAAGACGACTTTCCGATGATGGGCATATGCCTTGGTCACCAACTTCTCTCCTTGACCTTCGGGGCAAGAACATACAAACTGAAGTTTGGCCACAGGGGCATCAATCAGCCAGTCATGCTCGAAGGAAGAGCATACATAACATCTCAGAACCACGGGTTCGCAGTCGACGCCGAATCAGCTCAAGACGCGAACCTTGAGATCACAGTCACGAACCTCAACGATGGCACCGTCGAAGGCATGAAGCACCGCGATCTCCCGATATTCTCCGTTCAGTTTCATCCCGAAGCCCATCCAGGACCCATGGACACTGGTTTTCTGTTCGATCGATTCAAGAGAATGCTAGAGGGATCCTGATGCCAAAAAGAACCGACCTGAAGAAGCTGATGGTCATAGGATCAGGACCGATTGTCATCGGACAAGCGGCCGAATTCGATTTCTCCGGTTCGCAAGCATGCAGATCCCTGCGGGAAGAGGGGTACACGACAGTCCTTGTGAACTCTAACCCTGCGACGATCCAGACCGACCTAGAGATCGCAGACATCGTCTACATCGAGCCTTTGAATGTGGAGACAGTCACCAAGATCATCGAGAAGGAGAAAGTTCAGGGAATTCTTTCCGGAATGGGCGGACAGACCGCCCTGAACCTATGCTCGGAACTTGCAGAGAACGGTACTCTGACGAGGCTGGGAGTCCAGCTTCTCGGTAGCCAACCGAAGGCGATTGCGCTCTCGGAGGACAGAGAGCTGTTCAGAAAGATGATGCTCGACCTCAACGAACCGATTCCGAAGAGCAAGACAACCAACTCAGTCGAAGGAGCGAAAAAGGCCGTAGAAGAGATTGGCAACTACCCAGTCCTCGTCAGGCCAGCCTTCACGCTCGGCGGCACTGGTGGAGGGATTGCGTACAACGAGGAGGATTTGGTCAATATTGCCGGACGCGGTCTGGCATATTCCAGGATTCATCAGGTCCTGATCGAGGAGAACGTCATTGGTTGGAAGGAGTTCGAGTACGAGGTGATGCGCGACTCAAAGGACAACTGTATCATCGTCTGCAACATGGAGAACCTGGACCCCATGGGCATCCACACTGGCGAAAGCATTGTTGTGGCACCCGCCCAGACGCTAAGCGACCAGGACCATCAGATGCTTAGAAGGGCAACCATCAAGATCATCAGAGCGCTGGGAATCGAGGGCGGAGCGAACATCCAGTTCGCGGTGCATCCGAAAACCGGAGAATACAGAGTAATCGAGGTGAATCCCAGAGTCTCCAGGAGCAGCGCGCTTGCATCCAAGGCGACCGGATACCCCATCGCAAGAGTCGCGGCCAAAATAGCTGTCGGAAGAACTCTCGACGAGATACCGAATGCAATCACAGGAAAGACTTGCGCCGCATTCGAGCCGTCAATCGACTACGTTGTGATCAAGATCCCGAGATGGCCTTTCGACAAGTTCAGAACTGTCGAGAGAAGGCTCGGAACTCAGATGAAGAGCACGGGCGAAGTCATGGCCTTCGGTAGGAACATCCAGGAGGCGCTCCTGAAGGCAGTGAGATCGCTGGAGATAGACCGGTTGGGACTCGAACCTGAGAAATGGACTGACGAGGAGATCGAGATAGAACTCTCGTCTGCCACTGATGCAAGGCTCTACATGATTGCCGAAGCTCTGAGGCGTGGCATGGGCATCGGACGGGTCTGCGAACTCACAAACTGGGACCCCTTCTTCGTCAAGAAGGTGCAGGAGATAATCGAGACCGAAGACAAACTCAAGAAGAAGCTGGACGACGATATCCTGAAGCATGCTAAGATGCTAGGGTTCAGCGACGAGTACATTGGGCTTCTCACCGACAAGGACGAACGAACCATCCGCAACATGCGCACAGCGAAGAATGTGAAACCTGTATTCAAGATGGTGGACACCTGCGCAGCCGAATTCGAAGCTGCGACACCCTACTTCTACTCGACCTACGAGTCAGAGTGCGAGGCGAGGCCGTCAACAAACAAGAAAGTCATTGTTGTTGGAGCTGGGCCGATCCGAATAGGCCAAGGGATAGAGTTCGATTACTGCTGCGTTCACGGAGCCCTCGCGCTCAAAGAAGAAGGCATCGATGCGATCATCGTAAACAACAATCCAGAGACGGTGTCCACGGACTTCGACATATCCACAAGGCTCTACTTCGAACCGATCACCGTCGAAGACATGCTGAACATAGTAGAGAAGGAAGATGCGGACGGGATCATACTTCAGTTCGGAGGGCAGACTTCAATAAACCTTGCACTTCCACTGCAGAGAGAACTCACGGGAAGCAAGACGAAGATCCTGGGCACCTCCCCTGATTCAATCGATCTCGCAGAGGATAGGAAGAAGTTTTCCAAACTGATGGATGAACTAGGCATCCGACAGCCGAAATCCGGGACCGGATTTTCCTTCGAGGAGGTCAAGAACCTCGCGCAAGAGATCCAGTACCCAGTACTCATCAGACCCAGCTACGTCCTTGGCGGAAGAGCGATGGAGATAGTCTACAACGAATCCGAATTGGAGACCTACATGAAGAGCGCCGCCAAGGTCTCGAAAAGACATCCGATCCTTGTGGACAAATACCTGACACATGCGATAGAGATCGACGTTGACGCGGTATGTGATGGGAGCGACGTCTACATAGGAGGGATTCTGGAGCATATCGAGGAGGCTGGGGTGCATTCGGGAGATGCTACGATGGTACTGCCTCCTCAGACTCTCGGCCCGGATGTTCTCAAGGAGATAAGGAGAATAACCAGGGATGTGGCAATGGCCTTGAAGACTATCGGACTGATGAACCTCCAGCTTGCGTACAAGGAAGGAGAGGTGTACATGCTGGAGGCCAACCCGAGAGCGAGCAGGACCGTTCCTATCATCTCCAAGGCCACGGGTGTTCCCCTTGCGAAGGTGGCAACCAAGATAATGCTGGGGAAGAAACTCAAAGATCTCGGCCTGCACGGAGAGGCGAAGATCAAGCATGTCGAGGTGAAGTCATCCGTTTTTCCATTCCTCAAGCTGCCCGGCGTGGACAGCATCCTCGGACCTGAGATGAAATCCACCGGCGAAGTGATGGGAATCGATTTGACGTACCCGGCCGCAGTGTGGAAGGCTTTGGTCGCGTCTGGGCAGAAACTGCCGAAGACTGGAAAAGTCTACATCAGCGTGGCTGATGAGGACAAGCGGTCGGTAGTTGACCTCGCGAAAAGGCTCTCCTCGATTGGATTCCAAATCTACGCAACGCGGGGAACGGCAGATGTCCTCAGATCAAAAGGAATCGAACCCACAGCGGTGTTCCGTATCTCTGAGCACGGATCGCCCGATGCGCTTTCTTTGATGAGGCAAGGAGATGTCCAGCTAATCATAAACACACCAACCGAGGCTTCGGGCGCGAGAAGAGACGGTTACATGATGAGAAGACTGGCCGTAGAACTCGAAATCCCGATCTTCACGACGATCCAAGGAGCGCGAGCAGCAGTCATGGCAATGGAGCACGCAATCAAGAAGGACATGACTGTGAATGATCTAGCGTTCTTTCACGGTCTCGGTTGACCTTGTCAAGAGATCACCAAGAAATGACTGGTTTTCTGCCAAGAGAAGCCAGCTGCTTGGCATGCTTCTTGCAGAGCTTCCCATCAAGGACCTGAGACCTCATGAGGTCCTCCTGCCAATGTGCATTGAAGAGTCTGCAGCTGCGGTTCTTACAGAACG
>JALHSX010000316.1 GCA_022865445.1 Thermoplasmata archaeon
ACACTTCGAACTCTCCGCGCTTGTGGGCGTCGCGGAGTCTGTGGTACTCCTCCGCATTCTTCTTCGCCGCAGCCAGCAGCGATGGGTCCCCTTGTCTCGCGATCTTTGCGGGCACCCCCACGACGAGACTTCCCTCCGGAATCTTCATACCCTCCTTGACGAGCGCATTAGCGCCGATTATCGAACCGCTACCGATCTCCGCGCCGTCGAGGATGGTCGAGTTCATCCCCACGATGACATAATCGCCAACTTTGGCAGCGTGGATGATCGCGCCATGGCCCACAGAGACATTCTTGCCGATGATTGTCGGCCTTCCCGGATTGCCGTGTATCTGACAGTGCTCTTGGATGCTGGAGCCATCTCCAATCCTCACCTCGGAGAAGTCAGCTCTTATCACTGCATATGGCCAGATGCTGCACCCTTTCTCGATTACCACATCACCGATGATGATCGCCTCTGGGGCAACGTAGCAAGAAGGATCGACTTTGGGTCCGGGCACGAACGCGACAGCGCTAGGCAACGATAAATGCTTTATTCCTCAGCTGGCGGCCTCTCGGCCTTCTGCTTCGAACCCCTCTTCAAGGCCACTCTCTTCGGGAAGTACTTCAATATCACGATGTCCCCGATGGACGATATCCACCTGTACGGCACATTCACCGCCTTGGAACCCTCGACCAACAACGGGTTCGTGTTGTTCACGAACAATCCTTGGACCTTGTTCTCGTCAACCTCGACCACGAGGTTGCCGACGGTCCCGAGGAACATTCCTTGGCTGGTATAAACCTGCAATCCGATGAGTTCTGAAGCTTCTTCGAGCATCCCTAATCCCGGCGACTGTATCGCTCTCCACTCCTTAAAAAGTTTGTCTAATCCAGCAAGTCTTTGCTCAAGACTGTGTCTTGAGGGGCGGAGACATGCGGATTCGCCCTAATGTTTAACTACCCCGATTCTGTACGATATTGCAGGAATAGCGCACATGCGTGCACAAACGGTGAACAAGATGCCATCTGAGGTCGAGGAAATCAAAAAGCGCAAGATGGAAGAGATGGTGAATGGAACGGGAGCTGGCGGGAACGGATGGCCGGAAGCGCCAGTCGTTGTGACAGACTCCAGCTTCCAGGAATTCGTCAGCAAGTATCCGAAGGTTGTCGTCGACTGCTGGGCGCCATGGTGCGGACCGTGCAGGATGCTTTCGCCTACAATCGACGCTCTCGCGAAAGATCTCAGAGGGAAGGTCGCGTTCGCAAAGCTGAACACGGACGACAACTTCAACGTGGCGGGGAAGTTCAAGATCATGAGCATCCCCACCCTACTGTTCTTCAAGAACGGCCAATTGGTTGACAAGATGGTCGGCGCTGCTCCGAGGGCCATCGTGGAGCAGAACATGAACAAAGCTCTGGCCTGACACTCAGTGTAACCGCAATAACTCATCCATCCCCATTTTTCTTTTTCTGTTCATCTGGACAGCGACAGCCAAAGACGTGCGCTACAAAGTATAAATCGAGATAGTGCACTGGCCTTCGCGAAGAGAGATGAACTTCGAAACGACTGTAGTCTGGAACAAGAAGTTCCCTGGGAGACTCCACTGCCAGAACGGGCAGGTCATCGACTACTCGGCGCCTGCTGAGCTCGAGGGCATGCGCGGTCCACTCACGCCAGAGGACGCTTTTGTCGGCGCGGCCAACATGTGTTTTCAGATAGTCTTCGAATATGTCTCCAGGGATCTCGGAATGAAGCTTGTCGATTACAGATGTAGGGCGGTTGGCGATCTCGAGGTCGTGGAAGGCCTCAAGAAGTTCGTGAAGATCGTGCTATATCCAGAGATACGCTTCGAACCAGGTTCTAAGGTCTCCAACCTCGACAAGGCCATCTCCGTCACCAAGCGCAAGTGCCTTGTCACGAACTCAATGGATCTGGAGGTCGAGGTCGTCCCGAAGGTGCTCTGATGTGCCGGATGGTTGGCGTCGTTTTCAGAGACAGATTCCCCCGCGGGACATTGACGGACCTCAGGCATGTCTCGGAGATAGGGAAGGTCCCGGGGGAGAAGGAGCCAGGCCACAAGGACGGATGGGGCATCGTGTCATTCAGGAACGGCTCGCCCAGATACATTGGCAGGAGCA
>JALHSX010000317.1 GCA_022865445.1 Thermoplasmata archaeon
ACAACACTGCACCGATCCACGATGTTCTGCACCAATCTAGAGCGGTTCAGATTCCTCCGAAGTGCGGCTCGAGCATTCGATGTCCCCTCGTTGACGAAAAAGAGGACGCAAAAGGTTTTTATCTCGGTACTAAAAACCCCTGATTGAGGATTAGCCAGATGTTCCAGTTCAAGTCCGGCTCAACTCGGAGAAGCCCGTAGGGGACGAAAAGAAAAAGGGTTTAGGGAATTCAGAGGGAAAGGCTACGTCTTGGCCTTCTTCGGCTTCTTGGGCTCGACGATCAAAACGTCGCCGACTTCTCTCAGCAGAGTCGCTTCAACTGCACCGGGCAGGACGAAGTCCAGCGATTCTGCCGCTATTTGCAGATAGACCTTGTCTTTCCAGTTGCGGAAGGTGTCGAAATCACCGTACTTCTTCAACTCCCATATGTCGGTAACCTCATACCGACCAAAGCCTAGAACAGACATGTACGTCCCCCGGTATTTCCATCCCGGCGGTGAATGGTCCTTCAGGCTCTTCTCGTTCTTCTTCACCCAGGTGATGTAGTCGCCGGCCCGTCCTTCTTTCAGATTGCTACTCACAAGATATAGCATCATTTCCTCCATTCTCCAAATCGAGTCTCTCCTAGATAGCTTCTTGGGCCATGCCAAATCCACATCATCGGAGAACAAGATATCAGAGCCCCGCCTCGGAAAGGACCATAGGGGAGGAAAGGCGATGCATGAGCGGTCGAGGGAACGACATAGCTGGACATGAAAACTTCTTTCGATCCCCGAGGACAAACTCCGTTCAATTGATTACCATCCAGCCATATGAGATTTCAATCTGCTGCCAGCCCGTCCCGTTCGGATACATGTAGAAATCGAACATTGGCCCGCCCCCGGATGAGAACACCGGAGTTTCCATGTGACTATTCATGCAGCTATAGAGGAATTGTATTCTTGCATCGGACCGATCCGAGAAGATCCAGGAACGGGCCGGCCCAGGGTCGTCCCATCCTTCTGCTCCGGTTGTCATCGTGATGTTACCGTAGATCTCGTTCCACGATTCAGGCCAAACCTTGGTCCATTCGAATTCGATATAGCCGCTTGCCCGGACCTCCAGCCCCTTCCCGTAATCGTACTCCCTGAGCGCGAACACGGGATATCCCATGAGGATCTCGATGTCCTGAACAAAGTACGGAGGCATCCTGCCCCTGATGTCGACTGGCACTGGGAGACGGACGACGTACTCCTCTGTGGTGTTGGCCTCGATCCTCACAGCGTAGTGATGGCTCCGAGTCCCTGTTCGGTCCTGCAGCGAGAACCAGGATACTGAAGCGACTGCGACCAACAATACGACGATCACGGCGGCAATCACCAAGATCCTCTTCTTGTTCATACCAAGAGCCGATTTCGGTGACTGCATGGGCGCATCTGTGGTCATGACCTGTCGGACTCCAAATCTCAATGTCCCTCCATATATGTTCTGCTCACGTTGATGGAATCGTCAACGCCCTCGGAAAAGACCATAGAGAGGTTCAGAATCCCCCGAAGTGCATCTCGAGAACTCGACCTCCTCATGTTGACGAAAAAGGGGGCGCGAAAGGTTCTTATCTCGGTACCAAAACCCCCTGATTGAAAAATAGCCAGACTTCTCGGTTCACACACTGCTCCCTGCACACGCTAGTCTTGAGCCGCACCATTCGCCGGATGGCCGCTCTTGCGTGTTGGCAGCTTCTTTCCCGGATTCATGATATTGTCCGGATCGAATTCACTCTTGATCTTCCACATCATCTTCAGAGCTACATCTGAGAATTCAAGGGCCATTTCGTCTTTGTTCTTCAGGCCCACACCGGTGCAGCTGGAGATTGATCCTCCAAGTGCCACGGCCAGCCTGGCGACCTCGACCAATGCGCTCCTGTAGTCTTCCCATCCGCGCTCCCCATGGTGGATGTAGAATCGACAGTAGCTCATGCTGTAGCGACCGATATCAATCCCGTACTTGCTTCCGGGGACCGGCGCCATGCCGTACTTCGGCATTGTCTTGTTCCACAGTGTGTCGTAGAACTCTCTGACTCTCTCCGTCGGGACATATGCGGTCGTCTCATCTTCGGGCTCCAGGGTGGCTCTGTCCCCGCACCACAGCATTGTGAACTCGTCAAACAGTCTCCTCGCATCGTCCGCGCCTGCAAGAAGACCGCCAGTCTCTCGGAAGATCCCTTTGACAAAGTCGACGTCGGCTTCTACCTCTCCCTTCGTACCCTCAAAGGACACGCAGAAGATTGCTCTCTTCCCTTGAGGCGCGCCATATGTCTCAGGGTCGGCTGGCTCGGCAAGCTCAGCGCTCGCGAACGTGACTCCGGACCCCGTCATTCTGAGAGCGGCTTCATGGGCCGCCCAGACATCGTCAAAGAATCCCATTAGCACTTCAGTCGACTCGGGGATGGGTTCGACCCTCAAGGTCGCCTCCGTTATTATCCCCAGCGTACCTTCCGCGCCCACGAAGAGCTGGTGAAGCCTGTAGCCTGTGGACGTGTATAGGACCTTCGGGCCTGTCCGCAGAACCCTTCCGTCAGCAAGAACGATTTCGAGGGACATTATCCGGTCTGAGATCGTGCCATATTTCTGACACTTCCTACTGAAGCCAGCGGTGGAGATCGATCCCCCAATCGTCGCCACCTTGAACGAACCCTGCTCTTGGTTCAACGCGAGGCCGTATCCGGCCAGATACCCTTCCAGCTCCTTGAGCGTGATTCCTGGCTGGACTGTCACATAGAGGTTCGGAACGCTGACCTCGAACACCATGTTCATCCTGATCGTGTCTATGACTATACCACCGTGGATGGGGATCAGCATGCCCGTCCTGTTGGATCCCCCGCCCTTTGGAATAAGAGGGATCTTGTGCTCTGCCGCGAGCTTCACGACCGCCTGGACCTCGGACGTGGACTCCGGGAGGACCACGAAATCAGGAGGATGCTTGAACACTTCGTCGGCTTTCATTCGGGAGTTATCTGCTGCGTAGGGGAGCAAATCGGCAGGCTCCCAGAGCACCTTGTCCTCACCAAGAGCGACAACAAGGGCTCCTTTGATCTCTTTGCGCAGAGCCGAATCCATCATCTCCACCTCCATCCTCCACATGTCTCTGGTTTCTTGGATCAGTCCTTGCTTGTCCCCCGAAACACGTAGTCACATAAAAGACTGCATTATGCTGACCGAGCTGAGGATTTCTACGCAGCGCTCCTCTCCATGCTTGAGAGGATGCGCTGATATGAATTCTCAAGGAGACCTCGTTAAGAAAGCGAGAATGAGAGAGTCCTGCCCGGTGCAATAGCCCTCTGGCTGAAGAATAGCCAGACGTTCAAGCATGCACACGGCATCCAGTATAGAAGTGGCCCGATGCTGAACCAGGCAGAAACTGACAATTCACGGAGGACCGCCCAAGCCCTGCGTCACGCATGCTTCCGTCAGTCAGATGTGAGGACCCGAATCCCGGACTCGGGAAGCGAGAAATTCTGTTGGGAAAGAACAACGGATAAATATCCCGACTCGCATATTAGCCATGTGTTCGGAACAGAGAGGAAGTGGAAGAACGTCTGTCTTACTTTTAGCGGTATGATCCTCCTGACATTTTCAACCATATTCGTGTCCTTTGTCTCCGAGCCGAGTTCCGCCTACACAACTCGGAGTGGGATCTACATCTACAACGATAGCCAGTTCCTGCCCGAGAATGGGGTGACTGACGGAATTGGGACTGAATCCGATCCATACATCATCGAGGGCTGGTACATCTATGTCATGCCGATTGGAACGTGCATAGAGATCATCAACACGCGGGCCCATTTTGTGATAAGGAACTGCAGCCTGCAGGGGGATTCCTTTTCCGTGGGTCCCGACATAATCGAACTCGATAATGTTCAGAACGGGACCGTCGAGAACGTGGTCGGGTTCGGGATGGCAGTAGGTAGCGGACTGGTCGCGCGCACTTGCTCCAATCTCACAGTCACGAACAATTCGTTCGATGGGGATGGATACGGCGTCCGCCTGAGCGGATGTCACGACATCAGAGTCTTCGACAACGACCTCACGGACAACCGATATGCAGGTATCTCGCTCGCGTCGTCATGGGACATACTGGTGCGAGACAACAACGTCCACGATAATCAGGACCCGAATTCGTACGGAGGAGATGGCGTCACCCTGAGCGACTGTTCGAACATCACCATAACGCACAACAACATGACCGGCAACAGTGGAGTGGGGCTCTGGGAGACGACCTGCAGTGGAGTGACCATCTCGAACAACTCCTTCGCCCTGAACGGCTGGCACAGGAGCGGACTTCCCCTGACGCGGAACGCTACAGGAATCTACATTCACAGATCTACCGACACGAATCTGAGCGAGAACAACCTCACGGGAGAGGGGGTGTACATCTATCACGAGACCGAGGAGGAGTACACCACGATTTCCCTGAATACGTCGAACACCGTCAACGGCGATCCAATAAGGTTCTTCAGGGATTCCGTCGGCGTGCGCTGCGAAGGCATCCCCACCGGACAGCTGATTGTCATAAACTGTTCCGACGTGAAGGTCTCGGGCATCACGATTGGGCCGGCGAGCGTCGGAATGATGATCAAGCACGCAACCGACGTCGAGATTGCGGACTGCCGAATCCATGGCAACATGTTCAACGGGCTCGAGCTGTGGGACATAACCAATGTGACGCTGAGCGCATGCAATCTGTCGGAGAACGCCTTCCAGCTTGTTGCGGAACAGTTCACGAACCTCACATTGAGCAGTTGCGGGATCCATGGTTATGGCGGCGTGTATCTCACAAGAGGAGACTATGCGAATGTCTCCGGCAATGTTTTTGAGAACCCGATCTCCTGGGCCTTCCGAGGACTCAGTATGTCTTCGGCGAACCACTTGGTCGTCTCGGGAAACAATATCAGCGGGTACATGGAAGGAGTGCACGGCGAAGGCTGCGACGATGTCGTCATTGAAGGGAATGATGTCTTCGAAAACGAGCAGGGACCCGGCCTGTGGGAATGCTCTCATTTCTTGGTGGTCGACAACAATCTGACTTCGAACGTTGTTGGGCTTCGTCTGGTCAACTGTGCAGGAGGCCTGGTGTACCATAACAACTTCCAGTCCAGTCAGGCAATTGACTATGTGAACACTGACACTCGCTGGAACGAGTCCTATCCGATCGGAGGCAACTACTGGAGTGACTATGCCGGAACGGACGAACGCAGAGGACCGGCTCAGGATGAGATTGGGGCCGATGGCATCGGGGACACTCCATACTCCATATACATGAGCGCAGAGGACCGCTATCCGTTGATGCGCCCGGCCAATATGCCGAACACGGTCCCAGTCGCAAGCTTCACCGCAGAACCACTGGCTGGTGATGTTGCCACCGTGTTCCAGCTCAACGCGTCCGGAGCGTGGGACAAGGAGGATTCCATAGACGTTCTGGAGGTCAGGTGGGACTTCGAAGGAGATGGCATCTGGGACACTGGCTGGACAACGGAGATGAATGCCTCTCATCAATTCGGCGCGGCTGGCACTTACAATGTCACTGTAGAGGTCAGGGACAGCGGGGGGCTCACGAACATATCGACAGTACAAGTGGCCGTGACCAACGTCATCCCTGAGCTCGATGTCCTTCTGATTGCCATCGTGATGGCAGCTGTGCTTGCGATAGTGCTTTTCGTGTTTTCCTGGAAGAAACTGAAATCGAGTCCGAAGTAGCAGCAACTCCAAATGTTTCTTACGTCCAACGGCGGGCGATTGTTCAGACTATGACTATAGCCCAGAATATGCCGGTAGTCAAAGCTGGAGGCTGTACCTGCCG
>JALHSX010000318.1 GCA_022865445.1 Thermoplasmata archaeon
GATGTTCACCTGCTCGATGAGATACTTGTTGATGCCCTGCTCTTCCAGGGCCTTACTGATGATGATGCCTTGAACGTTGGGCGAGCAGGCACCGATCGCAACCCTCTCGAACAACTTCACAGCGGCGTCTTCTTTCAGAAACTTCTGGCCTTCCTTTGAGCACAGCGCCTCGTGGATGCCGACCGCCATAACTCTTGGGTCCTTCTTCAGCGCAGCAGCGATGGTCTCTAGGTCGATCCTCTTGCCGATCTCGTCCCTGCATGTGCAGAGATAGACGGCCACACCCTTGCGTGGCTTGTCCTTGCTCTCGGGCTGGACTGTCATGTTATCCCTCCGCTCAACTGTGGTCAGTGGTTCCTTCAGCACGAGACGAACTCGACTCCCTGCTCCAGCTTCGCTCTCCTCAGCGCGTTGTAGACTCCCTCGAGGATGCACGCCTCGGTCACATACCCATAGAAATCGCCTTTGTCAAACACTGCTATGGTTGACACCCCCGAATTGGCCATCGCTTTGGCCACCCATCTCAGGTCGAGGGAGAGATTCGTCAGGATCACGAGGGGCTTGGACATGATGTCCTTCACCTTCACTTTGTCCGGGTCCTTCCCCTCCGCGATCGTTTTGGATATGATGTCTTTCTTCGTGACTATCCCGTAGGCGTCACTCTTGTTCTGCCTTGGCACCAAAAGCGAGTACCTGTTCTGGTCCAGCATCATTTGGATGGCTTTCGACACTGAGGCATCCCTTTCGATCGTCGGAAACTCGAAGGTCTTGACAACGTCTTTGAGTATCAAAGGTGTCGGGCTCATTCCTTCTCCCCCTTTGATTTCCCCTTTGCCTTCGATTTCGCTGAGATAGCCTTCAGAATGTCCACATCTGAGATGAAGCCTAGGAAGTTCTCTTTGTCGAACACTGCGATCTTGGATACGTTCTCATTCGCCATTTTCTTTGCAGCCCATCTGATGTCCAGGTCCAGGTTGTTCATGACCACCAATGGTTTCCTGGCGAAGTTGAGCACAGGAGTTGTAGCGAAGTCAACGCCATTTGCGACTGCCCCCTCGACCAGGTCCCACCTAGTGATTATCCCATAGGAATCGTTCGGTCCCTTCCGGTCGATTAGCAGGAAGTCAGTCTTGTTCTCGACCATTGAGACCAGGGCCTCGCCGATTGTCGCGTCTGGAGATATCTTGACGTGGTGTGAGTCACCGAGAATGTTCCTTAGTTCCAACTATGTCCCCCCTCCTAGCCAGCGTATAAACAGCGTTATCGTCGAGAGGGTATATTAACGTTCGGAGTTCTGGATCTTGCAGATACACGATGTAGGATTCGTGCCATCAGAGTGCGGTCGTTGGGGAACTCATAATAATCGGGAAGACAATCGCTTGGACGATGAAGCAGCCACTTGATGCGCTGTTTCGGCCGGAATCGGTCGCTCTGATAGGTGCGTCTTCGAATCCTGCGAAACTGAGCCACATAGCCCTGAAGAACCTCTCTAAGGGTCACTTCCGCCTCTATCCCGTCAATCCAAAGGAGACGAACATACTTGGCCTCCGCTGCTATGCATCAGTCCTTGACATCCCAGAGCCAATCGACCTCGCTCTGATATCGCTTCCTGCTCAGGCGACTCTGGGGCCGATGAAGGAGTGCGTCAAGAAGAGGGTCGGAGTCGTAGTGATCACGTCTTCTGGCTTCAAGGAATCGGGCGCGGAAGGACGCAGA
>JALHSX010000319.1 GCA_022865445.1 Thermoplasmata archaeon
ATATAATATGATGACTGAAATGGGGGTGCGCTTGCAAAGGGGGAAGAACGATTGCGAGCTCGAGCGCGAGGACAACACGACTGTCCTCGAGGCTTGGCACATAGACAACGCAACCCCAGGCAAGGAATTGACGATAAAGGAGGAGGGGAGACCGCCTTGGGCAGGATGCCCAAAGGGACTCACAAATTATCCTTGGCCTCCGTCCGATGAGGACGATTAACACGGTCTAGGGAGAAGTCCCCAAGCCGGGTACTGCAAATTCGGGGGGAGAAAGGCGGACCCTTCCTCTTATAACATCCATTCTCACCTCTCTGAACAGTTTTTAATGCACGGCTGAGATACCGCGGACAGAGAAGGTGAGTGCCATGGACAACGAGTTGGCAATTGTAATAAGGCTCGCGGTCGCCTTGTGCGCGCTCATACCCTTCGTCGTTTTCTTGATGTCGTATCTGCGCACAAGGATGACAAGGCTGCTACTGGCAGCGCTCGGGTTCGGCGTTTTCGTGGTGAAGGAGATACTGCTCGCCGCTGGAACGTTCACCATCGTGATCAAAGAGAGGAACCCACACTCGCCAGCGGTTTCTCACACTGGACTCGAGCTCCTAGAAGCGGCCATCGACCTCGCGATCATCCTGCTGTTCGTTGCAGCACTTCTCTGGAGAAAAGGTGCGTCAGTTGAAGGACAAGCCGGAGCTGGAGACAAGAAAGAGAGTGTATAGTCTCGTCGTCAGCACTCCAGGCGTCCACCTCAGGGAGATAGAGAGACAGACCGGACTCACTCTGGGGGTGGTGAGATATCATCTGGACCGCCTGCAGCGAGAGGAACTCATCTTCGCGAAGTCGGATAGGTACTTCAAGCGCTTCTTCCCCAAGGGGCGCATCCCAAACGTTCCGACCGAGACCTTCGAGGCCCTCCGGCAGGAGAGCCTGAGACGGATAGTGCTCCATCTCCTAGGGAGTCCGGGATCCAGTCATTCCATCATGATGACAGCTCTGCAACTCCCGCCCTCCACGCTCTCCACATACCTCTCGATCCTTCTCAAGAAGAGAGTCGTGAAAAGAGAACGTAGGGGGAAGGAGAACCTGTACTTCGTCGTCGACGAGGAGAGCGTCATGAAAGTGCTGATAGTCTACAGGCCTACTTTTCTTGACAAGCTTGTCGACCACGCGATCTCCATCTACCTTGAAAGAGGATGATCAGAGCAGGGATAGAAGAAGGACAGCGATGGGGACTAGCAGGCATCCCATCAGTTGTATCCTGCGGACGCCTGCGAGCGGCGGAATAAGACCGAGAGTTGTCGAGGTCGCCATCAACAGTGCGCCTCGCGTACCGGTGAGAGTTATCGAGAGGCAGGCGACGAAGAACAAAGATGCGACGGCAAGCTCCCTGGAGCACAGAAGCCTGCGAAGACATACTAGTCGGGACTGGAATCTTACGAGGACACAATGCGATATCAAAGCGGAAAGGACCATAGCCAGCAGAATGGACGTCATGGGGAATATGTCCGCGGACACAGGATCCGTGAAAGCATCCTCGCCAAGAAAGAACGCGATCGCGTCCATTGATCCGCTCCTTGCGCGCGCAATCACGAACAGAGCCCCGACAGCGAACACCGCTCCTGCAGCCGTGATCGACGAGTAAAGCCAGATGAACCGCAGGGCTTCTTCGATCTCGTTGCCCTCTGACACTTCGTCTGCGGTTGGAACGCAAAGGGTTGCAGCCGATCCGGAGGTCATCCCGGGAAGCCAGCCGACAATGATGCCGCCGACAGACGACAGGACGAAATCGCGGGGCCGCGCTCTGTATCCGCTCGGGCCGGTGGAACCAATATCGATGTCTGGGACGGCTCTCGAGCCAAGGCTCAGCAACAAACCGGGAATTCCGAACAGCCCTGCAAACATCGGCAGGAGAAGCGATGACCTCGGCACGAAGTTGCCAGGAAGCCATGGCAGATCTGGAACATGACACGCGTAGTAGTTCGTCCTGAATACCACGATGCCGAGAATGCCAGCC
>JALHSX010000320.1 GCA_022865445.1 Thermoplasmata archaeon
ACCTCGACAAGGCCATCTCCGTCACCAAGCGCAAGTGCCTTGTCACGAACTCAATGGATCTGGAGGTCGAGGTCGTCCCGAAGGTGCTCTGATGTGCCGAATGGTTGGCGTCGTTTTCAGAGACAGATTCCCCCGCGGGACATTGACGGACCTCAGGCATATCTCGGAGATAGGGAAGGTCCCGGGGGAGAAGGAGCCAGGCCACAAGGACGGATGGGGCATCGTGTCATTCAGGAACGGCTCGCCCAGATACATTGGCAGGAGCATTCGCCCTGCATTCATTGACCCTTCCTTTGATTCCGCCCTGGAAGACATCCCTGAGCTCGATTCGCCGAACATATTGATCGCCCATGCCAGGGCTGCGTCCGCGGGTGGGGCGACTCTCGCCAACACTCATCCGTTCGTGGTCGGTGGTATCGTCCTCGCCCACAACGGCACGATCAAGGGCTTCGACCCGGTCACGAAGCTCAAGCCCAAGGGAGAGACCGACAGCGAGAGGCTGCTGCTGGTCTTGACCGACAGATTGGAGGAAACGGGGGATGTCAGATCGGCGTTGAAATCACTGATCCGGGACGATATCCGTCGGCACAAGTTCTCCGCGGCGATATTGCTCGTGTCTGATGGAAAGAACCTCTACGGCTACCGAGACTACTCGGACTCCCGGAAAGCCTCGTACTACGACCTCAGGATCGCGAAGTGCGAGGACTACGTTTCACTCTTCCAGGAGACCTGTCTGGGTTACGATGCCAGGACGACTCGTGTGAAGAAAGGTGAACTCGTCTCCGTTGGTCTGGATCTGAAGGTCCGAAAGGAGATGCTCCGCTAGGCCTTCGATTTCCTCGCTGCCAGCTTGATCGCCTCTGTCACACTGTCCTTCGGGACGATCGTTGCGATCGGAATGTCCAGTATCTTCTCGATTGTGGGGCTCACAATCGGCGCGCATACCACCGCAACAGCGCCGTCTCTCTCGGCGCGAATGGCTGAGACGATGGCATCCTCCACTGTGGCCGCGGGGTATTCGCGTATCTTGACCGACTCGTCGCCTATCTGGACGGATCTCTCGACAACCTCGTCAAGGACTCGCCTGGTGACTATCAATGCGATGAAGCTCCCCGCGGTGAGCCCTTCTGCCTGCCTGACCGCTTTGAGGATCTTCCTGAGGACATCCATCGAAGGTGACCGGTCCTCGTTGATGATCTTATACAGTGTGCTCGGAGAGACTCCCGCCTTCTTGGACAGCTCTTGGACAGTCCATCCGAGCCCTTCCAGGACTTCGTGAAGTGTCTCCCTGAACTTGGTATCGGATTCGGCTGCGGCAGAGAGTAGATGTCTAGCTTTGTCCATATTCTATCCTGTAGGTGTTAATTGCACCTCTCATATTTATACAATTGTATCTTCAATATCGTACATATGTGGAAAAGGCTTAATATGCACCAGCCAATGATGGAATGAGGAGCCAACATGGACAAGAAGATAATCATAGCCATTGTAGTCGTTGCGATAGTTGTCGCGGGCGGGGCGTCCGCTGCACTCCTGCTCAGCAAGAAGTCCGAGGGCGGCACGGTCAAGTTCATCACGCTCGCGCCCAAGGACATGAAAGCTGCGCTGTCAACCGGTCAGGTGGACGCGTACATCGCCTGGGAGCCATATGTCTCAGATTCCGTCGCTGGCGGGGTTGGCGACGTGATGATGTGGTCGAATGAGATCATGTCGAACCATCCGTGCTGTGTGGTCGTGGTCCGGAACGAGTTCCAGGCTGGTCCGAACGGTGCTGAACTGACGAAGAGGTTCGTGAAAGCCCACATCGACGCGACCCAGTGGATGCTGGATACTTTGGACCACAAGGACAGCGCAAACTACACGCTACTGGTCAATATGGCCGTTCAATTCACTTCTAGGAACTCGACGGTCGTTGAGGCGGCGTTCGAGCACATCAAGTTCGGCTATCAGATGAGTTCGAGCTTCAGATCCGCCCTCGAAGAGTTCACGAACATGTACATCGAGACCAACATGGCGAATCTGACTGCACAGGGTTACACGTCCGTGGGGGATTTCGTCGACCATTACGCGAACGGCTCGATGCTCGATGCTGCTTCGAGTGTTCTTCCAAGCGACACGATCCTCAACCCGTCATCGCCGATCCATCTCGGATATCTCTCGGGGGACCTGCACCAGATGGCCCAGGTAGTCGCCCAGAACCTCAGCGTTGGCGGAACGAAGACGCTCTTTCAGAAGTACGGCCTCAGTGTGACAGACGCTGTTGGGGCGCCATTCGCCAACGGGGGTACGGAGATGATCGGCTTCCTCGCGAAGAGCGTCGATATCGGATACCTGGGAGCTCCTCCTGCAATACTGCAGCACCTGATCAACGGTGCTGGGACTACGATCATCGCACAGGCGAATAGCGAGGGCAGCGGTATCGTCGTGAAGACTGGTTCGGAAATCACTGGCCTAAGGGACCTCGTGAACAAGACCATAGCAACGCCCGGGGAGAGTTCCATCCAGTTCCTGCTGTTGAAGATCGCGCTCGAGAGGGAAGGCCTCAGCTTGGAGATCAAGACCTGAGCTCCAAAACTTCTTTCTTTTCCCCTCGCATCTGGGGGAGTGAGTAATATATGGAAGATATTCTGAGAAGGTTCAGAGGGTTCGTGGTTTCGAACTGGTTCAGAGTCCTCCTCAGCGCTTCATCTCTTGCGGTTTTCATCACCCTCTGGTCGCTCTATTCTGCTTGGCAGTACGGTGACTGGCCTTTTGCTGGAAGCCCTAGATCGTCTACCCCAGATTTCGTACCCTATCCGTGGCACGTGCTGGCCGCGTTCTTCGACTCCTTCACACATCGGGATCCGTCTGGCCTCTACATGTCAAACCACATCTATGCCAGTCTGAAGCGAATATCAATAGGCTTCACGCTCGCGTTCTGCTCGGCGGTACCGATTGGCCTTCTGATGGGCCGGTTGCGCAACGCTGACGCCGTCGGCAGGCCGACTATGGAGCTGTTCAGGCCCATTCCACCCATCGCTTGGGTTCCCATATTCCTGATAGCGATGGGTTTCTTTTGGGGACCGGCCGCGATTGTGTTCCTCGGGATATTCTTCCCGATCCTGCTGAACGTTATTCTTGGGGCGAGGAGTGTGGACCCCGTCCTTATCGACGCTGCGCGGACGCTTGGGGCGAGGAGGATAGATGTCTTCGCCAAGGTTGTGTTGCCGTTCACTCTGCCCTACATGATGACCGGAGTCAAGGTCGGCCTCGGCGTTGGATGGATGTGCATCGTCGCGGCGGAAATGCTTGGCGCTGTCGGCGGCGGCGTCGGCTATTACATCTACAATATGGCCTACCAGTACGGAGCGTTCGAGAAGATGTACGCTGGTATGCTTGTCATAGGGCTGCTGAGTGTGCTGACCACGGGAGTGGCAGCCTTCTTCGAGCGGAGGTTGACGAGATGGATGAAGATGAAGTGATCATCAGTTTCAAGCACCTCTCCAAGGTGTTCACGAAGGATCGCAAGGAGATTCGTGCATTGGATGATTTCAACCTAGACGTGAGAAAAGGGGAATTCGTCTGTCTTCTGGGGCCATCCGGCTGTGGAAAGACGACTGTGCTCAGGATTATCGCAGGGCTCGAGAGCGCTAATGGTGGTGAGGTCAGTCTTCACGGCAAGAACGTGACCTCCGGCGGTCCTGACAGGGGGATGGTCTTCCAAGAGTTCGCGCTGTTTCCATGGCGGACCGTGAGGAAGAACATCGAATTCGGACTTGAGGTGAAAGGAGTTCCAGAGAGTGAGAGGAGCAAGACATCATCGCAGTTGATTGAGCTCGTGGGCCTGAAGGGATTCGAGGACGCTCATCCAAAGGAATTGTCGGGTGGCATGAAGCAGCGCGTCGGAATCGCCAGGGCATTGGCGAACGAGCCGGCGGTCCTTCTCATGGACGAACCGTTCGGGTCTCTGGACGCACAGACTCGAAACCTCATGCAGAAGGAGTTGCTGAGGATATGGTCTGCTATGGGCAAGACTATCTTGTTCGTCACGCACTCAGTCGACGAGGCCGTGTTCTTGGCCGACAGGATCGTCGTCATGACTGCTCGGCAGGCAAAGTTAGAGAGGTCATTCCTGTAGGATTGCCAAGGCCCAGGGACAGGACCAGCAGGGAGTTCATCGAAGTCAGAGGAAAGGTCCTTGAGGAGCTCGACGAGGAGTTCGAGAAGGCCCGCGCGAAGGAGCTTTCTCCTGACTGATTCAACGACAACACTTAACTATTCTAGCCCCGATTCGTACCTGCATGAGCTTCGACCTAAATGTCGTGAGCAACACTCCCTTGACACCGCTCAACGATATTGACGAGGTGGCCATCCTTTTCCTGAATCAGGTCGGCTATTTCCCGAAGGGCTACGACCCCAAGACAGATGTGACTGACATTCGTGACAGCGTTCCATACAAGCTGATGGTAAACAACTTCCTCGAGCGGATGGACAAGGTTTGGATCGTGGAGGACCTCGCCACGTCGCTCGGGTGCACGAAGGCCACGGTGTACAGACACATCAACAAACTCAAGGGGTTCGACATCCTCGAGGAGATGAACGTCGAGGACACTGACGGCAATCCTAGGAAGGGTTACAGGATCCGTTACGGGAGCCTGAGCAAGGCCTGGAACTTCACCGAAGCCCACGTCCAGGTGGCTATGGAGAACTACCGCAAGACCGTCGATCATCTTCAGGAACTAGCAACGAAGAAAGGTGAGAAACATGCCAAAAAGAGATGACGCGTTCGTAATGACCCCTGGGTCGCTCTACAAGATCAAAAGCCTCGAGGCCCGCGACAAGCCGATGGAGACAGTTGGGATCTTCAAGGGATACGCTGCGGTGGCGCACGACACGGCCATCGTCATGGAACTCGACAAGTCCAGCGGTGAGGAGAAGGGTCGGCTTCGGCTCATCCCGTCGCACATGATCATATCGATCGACGTCATGAAGGCCGAGAAGGAGAAGGAAGAGAAGGAAAGCGAAAGCAACGCCGTGTACTTCGGCTGAGCGATCGGATGAATGTCCAGGTTGATTCTCTCCAGGCGAGGATAATCGCCATCCTCAAGGACTGGTATCCGATAACGGTCGAGGAGCTGAAGGACGAGCTGGCCCTTCCCAGCATGGTCCTAGAACGCTCATTGAAGGGCCTCATGGTCAAGGGCGTGATAGCGCTCGAGCCTCTGAGCGACAAGACATTCATCCGCCTCCTGGTGCCTGAGATCGTGATCGAGGTAGACCGCAAGGGCAAGAAGAAGCGCGGGAAGGGTCGGGCCGTTCCTCCTCTGCCAGTCGATGGTTCGGACGACTCGATTATGTACAGGTGAATCGCGCTCGCGCGCGTACGATAACTAGATATCGAGACTCAATTCTAGGTGGCATTCGTGGACTATTTCGACGAGCTCGTGCAAGCCCTGGTTCTAGGCAAAGTTTCCAGCCGGGACGAACTCCTGAGACTCAAGTCCAAGCTGTGTAAGAAACACAAGCTTGCGAGGGTGCCAGCGAACCACGAGATCCTTGAGCGCGTGCCCGACGAGTACCGTGATATCGTCGAGCCATTTCTGAAAAACAAACCCGTCAGGACCATGAGCGGGGTCGCCCCTGTGGCGGTCATGACGAGTCCATGCGATTGCCCGCATGGAAGATGCTCCTACTGCCCTGGTGGAGTGGCAAACAACACCCCTCAATCGTACACTGGCCACGAACCCGCAGCGCTCAGGGGTTCGATGTACGAGTACGATCCGTACCTTCAGACAAAGAGCAGGCTGCAGCAGCTGAGGGCGATAGGCCACAGGACCGACAAGGTCGAACTGATCGTGATGGGGGGCACATTCACGGCGAGGCCTCAAGAGTACCAGGATTGGTTCGTCAAGCGCTGCTTCGAAGCGATGAACGGCCGCGAATCCACAGACCTTGAATCGGCTCAGGTCTCCAATGAATCGGCGAAGGCCAGATGTGTCGGGCTCACGGTCGAGACAAGGCCTGATTGGTACACGAAACTTCAGGTCGATCACTCACTGGTTCTCGGGGCGACCAAGGTGGAGCTCGGCGTGCAGATCCTGGACGACAAGATCTTGGACGGCGTCAAACGAGGGCATCACGTCAAGGAGACTGCCGCCGCAACGAAGCGCGCGAAGGATGCGGGCCTTAAAGTGGCATATCACATGATGCCCGGACTGCCTGGCAGTAGCCGAGAGAATGACCTCAAGTCGTTCAAGATGATGATCAATGACGAACGGTTCAAGCCGGACATGCTCAAGATCTATCCTACCTTGGTGGTGAAGGGGACGGAACTCTACGATCAGTGGATGTCTGGCAAGTACGCTCCCCCGTCTCTCGAGGACACGGTCGATCTACTCTCGGAGGTCAAGGGTCTGATTCCTCCCTGGATTCGGATATTGCGGATCCAGAGGGATATCCCGGTCAAACTGATAGAGGCGGGCGTCAGGAAGAGCCATCTCAGGGAGCTCGTCGTCAAAGAGATGAAGGAACGAGGGACCTCATGCCGGTGCATAAGGTGTCGGGAGATAGGACATCTCCCGCCGACCAAGGAGATGCCTGGAGAGTCAGATGTCGAATTCAAGGAGATCTCCTACGATGCCTCGGGAGGGCACGAGATGTTCCTATCCTACGAGGTCCCATCTGTCGATTCGTTGATAGGATATGCTAGGCTGAGGGTGCCCGGAAGTTCCAAGGGCAGCGCCGCCTTGTTGCGGGAACTCCACGTGTACGGCCAGCTCGTGCCGATCAGTGAGGAGGCAGGCAAGAGATGGCAGCACCGGGGTTTTGGCGAGAAGCTTGTATCTGCCTGTGAGGAGATCGCGAAGGAGCGCGGTCTGGCGGAACTCTGCGTCACGAGCGGCGTGGGCGCCAGGAACTACTACAGACGGCTGGGATATGAGCGCAAGGGTCCTTACATGGCGAAAGGCCTTTGAGCAATCGATGCGCAGAATCGTTACCATTATATCAGTTCATCAATATCGGAGAGTACTGGGAGGTCGACCTTGCCCTGTTTAAAATGCGGAGGGAAATCAGAGGATGACGCACTTCTCTGCGATGCCTGCGCCGACTCTTCCTTCAAAGAGCCAAAGTTCTTCCTCAACCCGGTTTTGATTGGTCCCAGCATATACTCGAGGCTGAGGGACTACGGATCGGCCACTGTTCTTCTCGGCCCAAACGCCGGTTCGGATATCGTGCCAGTCGAATCCTCCAACCTGCTCAAAGCTGTGAAGGACGTGAACGTTCGGGTGATGCCACACGAGGAGCTCAAGGGGCTCTATGAGAGGTGCAATGCCATCCTCGCGCATCTCGGCGTCCCTATCAGGCTCGATTCTCCTCTGATGCTCCTCACGGAAGATGCTGCGGAGACCATAACCGCCATTGTTCAGAAGATCAACCTGACAGAGACGATGTACCCCAAGGAGGCAGTGAGCGATCTTTACGTACGTCTCGGGGTCGTGTACTGGAGCGCGTCCAACAGCATTTTGATGCGCACCGCGGGAAAGAAGTGGCGGGAAGGGAAACGCGCATATCTCGTGGGGAAGGCGAAGGAGTTCCTCTCGAAGGTTGACCCCGGAGACGATCTTCACTCGATTGCCGCCAGGACCATGGGCCTCATGTGTCTTGATGCGGAGGAATGGACAGAGGCGGAGGAACATCTCGCGGTCGCGGTACGTAGCTTCCCGAACGACCTCACGATCGGCGAGGGCCTATCGAGAGCGCACCTCATGTTGGGCAATCCGATGGAAGCCCTCTCGCGCATCGACGAGGTCATCAATCAGTCGGAGAGACCCGAATTCTGGGTACTCAAGGGCAAGATACTCAGGGATCTGGACAGAGCCAATGAGGCGTTGGAGTGTTTCAGCCGCGCCATCTCACTCGATTCCAGATACCTCTCAGGCCATGACATGATGATCGAGACGCTCAGAGACCTCGGAAGGAT
>JALHSX010000321.1 GCA_022865445.1 Thermoplasmata archaeon
AAGGCATCACACAGACAATCATCGCTGAGATTACGAAACAGCTTAAGAAGACGAAGTTGGTGAAGATCAAGTTGTTGCCTGCCCTCGAGAAGGATAGGAAGGAAGCCGGGTTTGAACTCGCAAAGGCAACTTCCTCGGTCCTCGTCGAGGTCAGAGGAAGGACTGTGGTGCTTTCTACGGAATAAGGTCACGTGACTCTCATGACCAGCCTTTAAATATCGACTATGTGATTGACAGAAAAAAGAGAGCGTGGTTTGGGTTGCTAGATGCCAAGTTCATCAGGGAGAATGCGGAGACTGTCCGACAATCGCTCGTCAATCGGAAATATGACCTCTCCGTCCTCGAGAAGTTCCTCGAACTCGACAAGAGGTGGCGAACGCTAACTGAAGAGGGCAATTCCCTCAGAAAGAAGAGGAACGAAGTCTCCGAGCAGATCCCGAAGCTGCCCAAAGACCAGAAGCAGACAGTGATCAGTGAGATGAAGGGAATCGCAGACAGGATCAGACAAATCGAGGCAGAGACCAAGAAGATCGATGTGGACAGGGACGAGCTGCTCCTCAACATGCCGAACGTTCCTGACCCGAGCGTGCCCGTCGGCGCGCTCGATGAAGGAGACGAATTCCTGAGGAGCTGGGGCAACAAGAGGGAGTTCGATTTCAAGCCACTGAATCACTGTGAGATCGGTGAGAGGCTGGACATCATCGATTTCGAGCGCGGGGTGAAGATCACGGGAACAGGGTTCTACGTTCTCAAAGGAGATGGGGCCAGACTTGAGAGGGCGCTCATCAACTTCATGCTCGATTTGCATCACACGCAGGGGTACAAGGAGCTGTTCCCGCCTGTGGTCATCAACCGGAAGAGCTGCGTGGGCACGGGACAGTTGCCCAAGATGCAGGAAGACATGTACTGGATTGAGAGGGATGATCTGTATCTGAACCCGACAGCGGAAGTCCCAGTCACGAATCTGTATGCAGATGAGATACTCGACAGGAGGCAGTTGCCGATCTACCACACGGCGTATCTCCCGTCTTTCCGGCGGGAAGCTGGCAAGCACATCGAGACCAAAGGAATTGCCAGAGTGCATCAGTTCAACAAGGTGGAGCTGGTGAAGTTCGTGCTCCCAGAGACATCCCAGCAAGAGCTTGAGACGCTCCTCAACGACGCTGAAGCTGTGGTCCAAGGGCTCAAGCTACCCTACAGGATCAGGCTACTTTGCACCGGTAGCTTGGGATTCCACTCTTAGAAGACTTACGACATCGAGACATACGCTCCGGGGATGGACCAATGGCTCGAGGTCTCCTCCTGCAGCGATTTCAAGGAATTCCAGGCGCGAAGGGCGATGATCAAGTTCAGGCGGGAACCTCACCTGAAGAGCGACTACATCCATACTCTGAACGGATCAGGCATAGCACTGCCCAGGACAATGGTGTCCGTCCTCGAGAATTATCAGAAGAAAGATGGGACGGTTGAGATCCCCGATGTCCTCAGGCCCTACATGAAAGGACAGGAGACCATAGGTTGAGAACGACGAGACCATCTGCCACTTTTCACTCCTGAGAATCAGCGGTGATTGTCGGCCCTGACCCCTATATATGCTTCAGGGTGCAATTGAGTCAGTGGCGAAATGTAAGCATGTCTGAGAACAAGGAATTCGCAGTGCTCGTTGGGAAGGCCTTCCTGCACGAGATCGAGGCGAGTCACAAGGAGGCCGCCATCGCTTTCGGGCGCGCGTTTCTGCTCGCTCTGGGGATGAAAGGGCCCGAGCAGACCCGGAACGGTCTGTCCGCAATCAGAAGGCCTTGCAGAGAGCACTTTGTTTTGGCAGAGGATTGAGCAGGCTCCGAAGCATACACATTACGATGGGAGCAGAGCGTGCCCTCCGCGCCGTAGACTGCTCTTCAGAAGCGTCGGCGTGAACAGGGCGGTCATCAGGCCCATGAAGATGAC
>JALHSX010000322.1 GCA_022865445.1 Thermoplasmata archaeon
CTCTGCTATGGCCTTGTTGTCTTCGTTTGGAGGTATCGAGGCGAACACGAGCGTCCCGAACCTGATGTTGAGCAGCTCCCCCTGGGCGAAGTCTTTGACGGTGAGCATGCCCGGACTCTTTGCGTCGACCTTCGGTGCTCCGACCCTGTCGTACCTCACGAACTTGATGCCCAGCTCAGCGGCTTCTTTGTAGGCGAGTTCCGATAGTCCGAACGCCCTCATCTCTTGGAAGACCACGAAGATCTGGATATCAGGGTGCTTCTTCTTCAGCTCAATAGCGGTCTCCAGCGTGTCGTCCCAGGCGAAGTCCTGGACCTTCAGGGTCTTGCCTGCGGGATCGGGGGTGTCGACGATTGCGACCGGTCCCTTCGGGACCGAACCCGCTTGCATCTGCTCATGGAACTTGTAGAGAGGGATTGCATCCTTGACAGCTTTCGCAAGAGGACCCTTAAGGGTCGTCCAGCCGCCGCCAGTTGCGACAACGACCGCCGCTGCCCCCAACTCCTCTATCTTCTCTCCCGCTTTTATCTTGAGCTGGAGGTTGCCGCCATATCCTGATGCTCCCACAAGCTGGGAATGTGTCATTATGATACCCGGCGCCTTCAGCGACTTGCCGGTCTTCTCGAGCAGTATCGTGTGGACCCCTGCTTTTGAGGCCTCGTGAGCAGCTGCCTGGCCCGCAACACCAGCTCCGATGATGACGACGTTCTTAGTCTTCATCTCCTCGGTCTGCTTCTCGAGGGGTTCGAGCATCACAGAGCGCGCTAGGGCGGCCTTCATCTTGTTCTCGGCCTTCGCCTGAGCTCGCTCGGGTTCGCCCATGTGCGGAAGGACTACCTCCTCGCGCATGTTGACGAGTTCCACGAGGAACTCGTTCACTCCAGCTCTCTTGTACGCCTTCACGATCGATGGACTGATGTCCTTCTTGTGGCATGCGAAAACGACAGCTCTGTCGATATCCTTCTCCCTCGCCTCGTTGATTGCAGGGGCAAGGCCTTTTCCGTCACAGGCCGCGTCGACTGTTACGACCGAAACGACATTGTTGGAGTCTGCTGCCAGCTTCTGGAGCCTCTCCATGTTCAGCAAAGCAGGCATATCTGTGCAGCACTTGCAGAGGACCACCTGGACCTTGGCCTTCATGTGCCCGCCTCCTTCCTGTTGTGGATTCTCGACGCGGTCGCAATTGCTCTGACTGCGGCCTCTTCTATGTCCATCGGTTCCGAGACCGCTCCGCAGACAAACACGCCATTGTCCTCGAGTGCGTTCAGGCCAGTGGCGAATCCCATTTTGTCAGGGGCGATCCCCAGTGATCTAGCCAATGCGGTCTCCGCTCCGGATGGTTTCATGCCGACCGAGAGTATCACGAGATCGTACTCGGTCTCCGTGATGTCCAGATCGGTCTCGCTCGCGGTCTTCACGAGAAGCTTGCCGTCCTTCCCTGGCGACACCGCTGCGGGCATGCTTCTGATCATCTTGACGGTCTTCTTGTTCTTGGCCCACAGCTTGAACTCGTCTTGCGGTTCGTAGAGGGTCCTGAGATCCATGAAGTAGAAATCCAGGTTGACCTCGGGGTCGATGTCCAGAAGCAGTTGCGCGATCTTCGTCGCGTACTTGCAGCAGAACTTGGAGCAGTACTCGACACCGTTCTTGACTGATCTGGAGCCGATGCATTGCATGACTGCGATTCTCTTCGGGACTTTGCCATCCGAAGGCCTCAGTACCCTGCCCTTCTCGTTCAGGATTCTCTCCGCATCTACGCTGGAGATGACATCCTTGAGTGTTCCGCATCCCAGCCTGGATATCTCACAAGCGTCGACTGGGTTGATGCCGGTCGCATAGACGATTGCGCCGACGTTGCGCGTGATGTTCTTCGCCCTGTCCTCGTAGTCGATCGCCTTTGTGGGACAGACCGCTGCGCACTTCTCGCACTTCGCCTTCTTGAAATGTAGGCACTTGGCCCTGTCGATCCAATAGACTCTCGGCTGGCCGCTTCCAGTCGGTGGAAATATGGCCTTTCCGTCGACCGGACAAGCGGCAACACACTTCCCGCACCCGATGCAGTCATCCGTCACGTATCTCGGGGAGGTCTTGATTTTGACGGAGTATCCGTGCTCGGACTTCTGCGCAGATGCGATTTCCGAGAGGAGGAACACTTCAGCATTCGGCTCCCTGAGGATGTCACTTGCGCGGTCGGTGGCGAAACAGACTCCGCAGTTGCGGCATTCGACCAGGCCTTTGCAGGTGAGCTCCCTGGCCATCCCGCCGAGCGATTCCTTTCGCTCGACAAGGACGACGCCTGCACCACTGTCAGCGAGAGTCTTCGCCGCGGTGAGTCCGGCGGGGCCTCCTCCTATCACAAGGACTTCTTTCATCGTAGACCTCCTTTCATGAGCTGTATCCGACTCGCCCCTCTTCACAGTGGGGACATATCATTGCAACCTGGAAACGCTGATGGGGAGATAAAATGCCTCCCCGCAAACGGTTGAAAGAAAGGTTTTGACACCTCCAGGCTGATTCGTCCGGAGGTCGTTTGCGTGCTCAGTTCAAACCGGTTATGTAGCCCTTGTCGTCGATGTTGATCTTCTCCGCGACGGGTTCCACCGGCAGTCCAGGCATGGTCGACATCTCACCGGTCATGGGGACGATGAACCCAGCGCCTGCAGACAGCCTGACCTCTCGCACAGACAGCCTCCAGCCCTTGGGCGCTCCCTTGACCTTCGGGTCGTCGGTGATCGACAGTTGGGTCTTTGCCATGCAGATCGGGAGCTTGTCGTTCCCGTTCTTCTCAATGGTCGCTATGTTCTGAGACGCGGTCCCGACATACACGACGCCGTCTGCACCGTAGATCTCCTTCGCGATGATCTCGATTTTCTGCTTGATCGGCAGTTTCTCGTCGTACAGGCAGTGGAAGTTGGATTTCTCCTTCTCCAGGCACTCGAGCACCGCCTTCGCGAGCTCAACGCCACCCTTGCCGCCGTCCGCGAATACACGTGAGTGAGCAGAGCGGACGCCTATCTTGTCGCAGTGCTTCTTGCACAGGTCGAGCTCTGCATCCATGTCCGTTGGGAATCTGTTCAACGCAACGACCACGGGCACGCCGAACTTGTGCATGTTCTCGATGTGCTTGTCCAGGTTGGCGAAGCCCTTCTCGAGGAATTCGAGGTGCTTCTTCTCCTCTTCCTTCGTCGGGGTCTTCTTTTCAAGGAGTTCCTTGAGCTCATCCTCGTTCATTCCGCCGTGCATCTTGAGCGCCCTGACGCTCGAGACCAGGACTGCAACGTCGGGCTTCAGCCCAGCGGTCCTGCAGACGATGTCGAAGAACTTCTCGCCGCCCAGGTCGGCCGCAAAGCCCCCCTCAGTGATGACGTAGTCTGCCATCTTGAGCGCGTACTTGGTCGCGATGATCGAGCTGTTGCCGTGTGCGACATTCGCAAACGGAGCTCCGTGAACGAACGCTGGCTGGCCCTCTAGCGTCTGAACCAGGTTCGGAGCGATCGCGTCCTTGAGGAGGAGACACATCGAGCCGATGCCCTTCAGCTTGTCCGCAGTGACTGGTTTGTTGTCGTATGTGTAGCCGACCACGACCTTCGATAGCCTCTGCCTCAGGTCCGCCATGTCCTTCGAGAGCGCGAGGATGGCCATTATCTCGGATGCGACTGTGATATCGAATCCGCTCTCGTGTGGTATGCCGCCGTCCTTCCTGCCACCGAGTCCAACGACTATCTTCCTTAGTTCCCTGGCGTTCATGTCCATGACTTTCCTCAGGACGATCCTCGTGGGGTCGATCTGGAGCGTGTTCCTCTTGTCGATATGGTTCTCAACTAGCACCGACAGTAGGTTGTGCGCCGTGCCCACCGCGTGAATGTCTCCGGTGAAATGCAGGTCGATGTCCCACATGGGGTAGACCTGTGAGTACCCGCCCCCGGTGGCGCCGCCCTTTATGCCGAAGGTCGGGCCCAGCGAGGGCTGCCTCAGCGAGAGCATGACCTTCTTGCCCAGCACACCAAAGGCCTGGCACAGACCTATGGATGTGACGGTCTTTCC
>JALHSX010000323.1 GCA_022865445.1 Thermoplasmata archaeon
AGGATTTCTTCCCTGCCTAGTTCCAGGCCAGCTACTGCGGTAATTGATTCCGTTCCCAGTCCGAAGGACTGTGCCCTGAGGTTGGTGAGGTCCTTCTCCAGTCTTTTCTCATGCTCCTCGATGATCTTTCCGATCCTCTCATCTGCGAGATCCTTGAGCATCTTCTCGAGAAACGCGACCTGCTCCTCCTTGCTCTTCTTTGCTATCAACATGAGCGCGGCTTCGTGCTTGAAATCCAGTCTAGCTCCAGCATGATCCTCATCGGTTCTCGATATCCAGACAAGCGGGTGTTCAGGTGCGTTGTAGATTACCTTCTCAGGAACGAGCGAGTCTGCGGATATGCGAATAGCTGAATCTCCAGATGAGTGGTAGACGGCGTAGAAGCTCATCCGCTCCAAGAAGTTGACCTCCAGGAACTCCCGCCTGTTCTTCTCGACTATTGTAGGATTCTCCTTCGCGAGTTCTTCGAGAATGACAGCAGGTGTGTTATCCGGCTTCTTGTCTCCAAGGTATCTCGAAGCCCCCACAATGCATCTGAGTGGTTCGTATGTCCTCGTGAGCCAGAACGACGGCGGAAAGGCCGTCCACGATTTCTTCTTGCCCTCGTCCTCCCTTTTTGTCTTCAGCTTCGAGAACGAAAACGTGGAGAACTGGTACCGAATCTGGTCCTTGTCTCTCTCGAGGACACCAGAGGGCAATCCCTCCTTCGCTACGATCCTGTCTGCCCAGAATCCGAGTTCGGAGCGCAGCTTCGGCCTTGTCGTCGAACCGGACGCTGCGATGTGACCGAGGACCTGTCTCCTGGTAGGAGTGATGAGCCAGCTGAGCCAGAGAACGAAAGTCTTCGGTGTGTCTATGTAAGGAACAGGCAAGATGGTGTGGTCCGCAGCCGTTCCCCACCCGGGGAGGACTGCCTGGCCAGGTGTGTGCGCGTATGATCTGTCCAGATACGCCAAGAGCGCGACCTCGTCGGAAGGTTCCAACGGCTCCCTGATGGGCGCGGGTTCTATTCTCAGATCGGAGTTGAGGAAGTAGTAGTTCTGTCTCTTCGAATTGATGGGGAGCAATACGCCACAGTCGACCCCCTTCGCGAGGAGCGTGCGCATCTGTACGCTGCTCTTGTCCTTCAGCGGCCTCGTCTGCGCGCTCAAGGAAAGCCTTCTCATGGAGTCAGTGAGAGGGTTTCTCTCGATCTCCTTCCTCGTCAAGGGCTGTTTGTGCAGCAGCGTGTAGACTACCGCCCTGGACACGTTGTTCGATAAGAATTCGCCAATTTCGATAGCCTTCTCCTTCTGAAGAGGCAGAACTTGCTGTGTCATCCCATCCACCTAGCTGTTCCGTTTTGCTTCAAATCTGATTATGCGTACTTATAACTATCCCTAAAAAGCATGCGAAAGGCAGGTCATGGTGACTCTCCGTCAAAGGGACGGGCGACTGGTGATGCGGGCTCCGAAAATGCTCACTTGCGTTTCAGCTTCTCTACGATTGCATCTCCCATCGCGTGGGTCGAGGTCTTTCCGCCCATGTCAGGGGTTCTGAACCTGCCGGATTTAAGAGTGTCTTTCACTGCCCTCTCTATGTCAGCTGCTGCTTCCTCATGCCCGAGCGTCTCCATCATGAGTGAAGCTGAAAGTACTGCGCCGACAGGATTTGCCATGCCTCTGCCCGCGATGTCCGGTGCTGAGCCGTGAACGGGCTCGAACATGCTTATGCCAGCTGGATTGATGTTTCCCGAAGGAGCCAGCCCGAGCCCTCCCTGCAGCGCTGCTCCCAGATCGGTAAGTATGTCACCGAACAGGTTGGGGGTGACGAGCAGTTTGAATCTCTCCGGGTTCCTCACCATGTGGAGCGCCACAGCGTCCACATACTGGAACTCCTTGGCGACACCGTACTTAGTAGACGCCTCCTCTGCCGCCTCTCTCCAGATGCCGTACATCTCGGTCAGGACGTTGGCCTTGTCGACGGCTGTGACCAAGTCTATCCCATTCTTCTTGGCGAGCTGGAAAGCATAATCCATGACGCGTTTCGCGCCATGCTTCGTGATGACGCCGATCTGAAACGCGAGTTCATCCTCGTCCGTAAGGTCCACACCGACGTCGAATTTAGCTTCATACGTCTTTCTGATCAGCGAAAGGGATGACATCGAAAGGCCTTTCTTCACTCTGCTGCCCAGGCCCACATAGAAGTCCTCGGTGTTCTCCCGGACGAACATCATGTCTATCCTCCTTCCTTCTCCGGCCAATGGACATGGCACGCCCTCGTACAATTTCACGGGCCTGAGATTGATGTACTGGTCGAAATGGAATCGCAGCCTGAGCAAAGCTCCTTTCTCAAGGATGCCAGGTTTCACCCGCGGATCGCCCATGGCGCCAAGAAGGATTGAGTCTTTCCTCGATAGCCTCTGGATCGTCTCGTCAGCAAGCACTTCACCCGTGTCGAGGTAGTGATTCGCCCCTATCGGGAATTCCTCGTATTCGAACGACAGATTGCGCTTCTCCGCAACAGCATCGAGAACCCTCCTCGCTTCCTTGATGACTTCAGGGCCGATTCCGTCTCCGGGTATGACCCCTATCTTCTGCATCCGAGCACCTCTCTGGTGTATGGCACGAGCCCGCCCTTCTCGATGAGCATCATGACGAATGGAGCGTATGCGGCGAACTCCGTTCTCTTTCCAGTCATACGGTTCTCGACCCATCCGTCCTTCAGGTTGACAGTGATTTCATCTGCATCTGACGCAGAGAGCTTCGCCTCTATCACTGGGAGGCCGATGTTGATGGCGTTTCTGAAGAATATCCGGGCGAAGGATCCAGCGACCACGCAAGACACGCCTGCGCCCATGAGCGCTCTGGGAGCATGCTCTCTGCTGGAGCCGCATCCGAAGTTGCGCCCTGCAACAACAATGTCGCCTGAGCGCACGCTCTTGGCGAATTCTGGCTTTGCTGTTTCGAAAGCATGCTTTGCCAACTCGGAGTTGTCCATGGTCACTAGGTACTCGGCGGGGATGATCTGGTCGGTGTCGACGTTGTCTCCGAAGACCCAGGCCTTCCCTGTCAAGCTGGTCTTCATCTCACCACCTCAGACGGATCGACGATCCTCCCTTTGATCGCGCTGGCTGCCACGACCGCAGGGCTCGCAAGGTAGACTTCTGAGTCCTTCGCACCCATTCTGCCGACGAAGTTCCTGTTGGTGCTGCTCACGCATCTCTCTCCGGGGGCGAGGACTCCCATGTATCCTCCCAAACATGCACCGCAGGTGGGCCCGGAGACAAATGCTCCTGCATCTGAGAAGATCTTGAGAAGCCCTTCCTTCATCGCGTGATCGAACACCTCTTTTGTGGCGGGGACGACTATCATCCGCACTCCAGGCTTCACCTTCCTGCCCTTCATTATCCTCGCTGCGACTCTTAGGTCTTCGATTCGTCCGTTTGTGCACGAGCCAAGATAGGCTTGGTCGATCGCCACATTGACCTCGCTTGCCGGAGCTACATTGCTCGGCAGGAATGGCTTCGCGACTAGCGGGACTATGTCCTTGCCATCATACTCTCTGGAGTCGGAATACAGCGCATCCAGGTCGGCCAGAACGTGCTTGTAGGCTCCCTTCACCCTCTTGCCAAGGTATGCGTCCACCTTTGGGTCAGGCGGAATTATGCACGTTTTCGCCCCGGCCTCGATGCCCATGTTCGAGATGGTGATTCTATCGGAGACTGGAAGCGAGGATATCGAACTGCCCTGCACCTCCATGGACGAGTACAGGGCTCCCTCAACGCCTATGTCCCCGATGATCGTCAGTATGACGTCTTTTCCGGATACGTGCTTGCCGAGCTTCCCGTCGATGGTGAATTTCATCGATTCCGGCACTTTGAAC
>JALHSX010000324.1 GCA_022865445.1 Thermoplasmata archaeon
GACAAGATCTATCTGTTCGTCACGATCGGAAGAGAGGCCGAGGCCCAGTCACTGTCCGACTGGATCAAGATTCTCATGGATTCGTATGGCAAGAAGGTCGAGCCCTTGCTGAGGACGATAGAGGAAGGCAATTTCACGTCCTCCGGGAAGAAGATCACGGCCGTCATGGAGGAGGAGCGTGCCGCGGGGAACGAGGTAGCGATCGACATCACGCCGGGCAGGAAGGCCATCATATCGTCCGCGCTCCTTTCGGCCTGGCAGAAGCAGGTGGACCATGTCTACTACCTCTATCTGGAGGACATGCGGAACGCGTCCAACCCGTACCCAATGATACCGTTCCATCTCCAGCACTTCGTCGACCTCAAAGAGGAGGTGTGGAAGTGAAGGAACTCGTGATGTCCAGGAACGAGCTCCAGATACTCACCAACGCGACATACCGCGGAGACAAGAGGTACATACATGTCTCGTACCCGTTCTACGAGACAGAACTGTTCACTCTGGACATCGAGAAGCCCGAGCTGACCAAGATCGTCAGGCCCGATGCGTTCGATTGGACGCGAATGTCCAAGAAACCGATAGACCGGGCGGTGAGCGCAGACGAACTCCCGAGCTACACCGATCTCAGGAACTGTCTTCTGTCCTCTGGCTTCCTGGCTACAAGAACGAGGCGGAGATCACCAGGAAACTCATCGAGCTCAGGGAGGAGGCGAGAGACCCGAACAAGCGGCCGAGGCCAGTGTTCGTCGCTGTTGACACCAACATCCTCTATGACCGGTTCCTGTCGAGACATCTGCCGCTGAAGGACGATTCCTCAGGGCGTACGGTCGAGGCCACGGACTTCAGGTACGTCCTCAGCGAGATCGTCCAGATGGAACTCGATTCGAAGATCACCCACAAGTACTCCAGGGATGAGATCCAGGCACTGGGAAGAGTGCTTGCGCACCCGGAGCTTCTGAGGGAATTCTCGAACGGCAGCGGGAAGCGCACAAGGATAGCGAAGCTTGCATTCAACGAGATGAACTATCTTCTCACCGAGCTCAGGGCGCTTAGGATCAAGGGGACTCCAACCAGGGGCAAGGAGATGAACGACATCGAGATCGCGCAGTCGTACAAGTACTGGGCGAGGAGCGGGGACTACGACGTGTTCCTGCTCACAGCGGACGAGGACATGGTCAACCACGCGAGGACCAGCGAGCTGATGACATTGCAGCTCGAATTGCCTTTCGCCGTCCCCGAACACGCGAGGATCGACCCATGGAGATTGTCCGACCTGCTCTACGACCTCGCCGTGACCTTCGGACTGGTCTCCCTCGACAACGAGAACTTGCTCGTGTACGGTGAGTGGGGCGGAAAGAGCAGCTCCGACTACATCGGTGAGAATGTGAAGGTCGTGTTTGGAAGTGAGGAGAAACATACAGAGGTGTCGAAGCAACTGGAGATATGCCGTAGGATACTAAGGAAGACCCCGTGACGGGCGGAAGCGTGGTATGTTCTGGATAAACCATTTATCCTACCCCTTGCCTTTCGCAATCACAAGGATTGCATCCCTTGAAACGGATTTGGAGTAAGTGACGACGATGAAAGAGAAACCGAAAGTCTACGCCCTGACCACATGCCCGTACTGCAAGAGGACGAAACGATTCCTGGAGGACCACAAGATCGCCTACGATTGCACAGATGTGGACCTGCTGGACGACGCGAAGCAGGACGAAGTTCTCGAGGAGATCGAGAAGCTGACGGGCAAGAGGTCGTTCCCCGTGGTCATCATAGGCAAGGAGATAATCGTGGGGCACGACGAGGACAGGCTCAGGAAGGCACTGAAGCTATGAACGGGAAACAGCTGGAGAGAGTCTACTGTCCAGTCTGCGCGGCCAAGTTCAGGTTCGTCGAGGGTTGGAAGCAGGGCTCCACAGTCATATGCCCGATATGCGGGCAGAAGCTGCGGCTGAAGCGCTCATCCGACGGGTGGGTCGGCGACAGGCCCGAGAAAGGAACCGAGAAGGAGATCCGAGAAAGGGTCGACGAGTACGCGAGGCTCCACGGATATGTCTTCAAGGACATGAAGGAGGAGCTGATTCAAGGCCTGTTCGGGAAGAACAGCAGATTCGGGGATTTCTACTGTCCCTGCAGGATGGAGCACGTAGTCGAGTACATGTGCCCCTGCAAGCCTACCAGGGGTGGGGACGTCGAGCGCGACGGCAAGTGCTACTGCGGGCTGTTCTGGAAGAAGACCTGACGGCCAGTTCAATAGAGCGCGAATCGCCCGAGATTGGTAATGTGGCTATCGGACCCGCAATAGATTCTGAGCATCATCCCCCATAAATACGATTCTGAGTGAGGGTTCCAAGGGCTAGACTGTCTGTGCAAAAACCAGAAATACACGAGAACAGCATGGACGGCGCTATGCAGGCGGATTTGCTAGGCAAGACGCTAGAACTTGCCACGGCGATCATGAACGCCCGAGACGTCGACACGATCCTGAGACTGATCGTCGATGACATCACAGATGAGTTTGGCTTTGAGGCCTGCGATGCTTTCATGTTGGACGAGGAACACGACAATTTCGTTTTGAAAATCAGCAAGGGCTTTCCCACTGACGTGTCCAGGAAAGTGGAAGGTCTCGCGAAGTCGAAGAAATCCATCGAAGAAGACCTGTCAACGGCGCAGAAGATAGGGAACCTCACCTACGTGTTGAAGGCGGATATCGGCACGAACGGGAGAGACTACTACAGCGTTCTCCATCCCGAAAGGGTCAAGCTGCCCAGGGAGGAGCCCGACGGGTGGCACGAATTGGACGTGCTCTATGTCATCTTCCAGGACGCGGACGGCAACATGGTCGGATTCCTGGAACCTGACGGTCCGAGAGCTAGGAAATTGCCATCTGCCCAGTTGATCGCAAGGCTGGAGATATTCGCGAGACTAGCCTCCATCGCGATCTCGAACGCAAAGCTCGTGGGCGCTCTGAACCGCACAGTGAAGCTGTTCAGGGCGCTCCTTGACACGACCGTTGCCATGCAGCAGCCGGTCGACCTCAAGGAAACGCTCAATACCATCGCTGAGAAACTCAATGAGCTGGTCCCTTTCGACGAGGTCAGCTTTTACTTGGTCGACTGGAACAAGAGTCTCCTTATCCCAGCCTACGCCACGGGACCCTACGCCGACGAGGTCCTTGCGGACATCGGCCCGATATCCGGCCTTGCTGGCGAGGTGGCGAGGACTGGCAAGGTCGAGATAGTCGCGGATTCGATGGATGACCAGAGAGTGGAGGACATCCCCGGCATAGAGGACATCGAGGTCCGCCAGACCATAATGGCAATTCCGCTCAAAGGGAAGCGCGGCGTGGAAGGAGTACTCGAGCTGTACAGGGACAAGAGCAGGAAGTTCACGGGAGTTGAGTACGCTGTCGTGGAGCCTTTCGCAGCCCATGCTGCAATCGCGCTCGAGAACGCACGGCTCAGGGACGAATTGAAGCTCAACTTCGAACAGGTCCAGAGGGCGTACCAGGACATGAAAGACCTGGACAAGATGAAGGACAGCCTTGTCGACACCATATCGCACGAACTGCGCACGCCGCTCACGACCATCCTTGGCTATCTTGAGATGGCGTCCGCGGGAATGTACGGGGAAGTCAACCCGAAGATGAAGGAGAAATTCAACAGCATCCTGGAGCAGGTCAACAGGATAAACGGGCTCATCTCTGCGATGCTGGAGATGTCGAGGCTCCAGAACAAGAGCCTGTCGCTCGACTTCGAACCGGTGAACATCGCGATGGTCACGAAAGAAGTGGTGGATGACATGGACCGCGAGATCAAGAGCAAGAACCACACTGTGACTGTGCTCTTCGGTGCCGAGCTTCCGATGGTCCAGGCGGACAGACTGAGGGCACACGACGTCATCGAGAACCTTGTGAGCAACGCGGTGAAGTACACAGACCCGGGTGGCAAGATCACGATAGGTGCCGACATACTCGGGGGCAAGGTCCACATCTGGGTGAAGGACAACGGAGTCGGGATATCTGAAGAGGACCACGACAAGCTCTTCGATAGGTTCTTCCTGGCAGACGCGAGCCTGATACGCGCCGACGGGAGAGTCGGCATAGGCCTCTACACGAGCAGGGAGATCGTCAAGAGGCACGGTGGGGAGATTTGGTTCGAGAGCAAGAAGGGCGTGGGGAGCACTTTCCACCTGACCCTGCCTCTGAAGAAGGCGACATAATCAATTCAAAGCAAATTCTAAGCCTATGTTATTTGCACTTTTATACAAAAACAGTTGCAATAGAGGGTCAAATTGGTTTGGTTGGCCCGAGATCCCGATTCTAGATCTCGCAGGACAACTTCTCGAACACCTCAGGGGACGGCCAAGACGGGTCCTCGGTGAGATACTTGTGCATGGCCTTCGCCGCGCGCTTTCCGTCCCCCATGGCGAGGATGACGGTCGCAGCGCCGGAAGCGATATCTCCACCCGCGAAGACCCCCTTCTTCGATGTCCTGCCCTCGGGGTCGACTGCTATCGTGCCCTCCTTGGTGGTCTTCAGGTCTGGGGTGGTCATTGGGACCAGCGGGTTCGGACTCTGGCCGATTGCGATCAGGACCGTCTGAGCATCGATCAGGAACTCCGAGCCCGGGATCTTGATCGGTCTCCTTCTCCCGGATGCGTCCGGCTCGCCCAGCTGCATGCGGATCGCCTTGACCTGTTTCACGTTCCCGCACTCGTCGCCGATGAACTCCAGCGGCGCAGCGAGCAGTTCGAACCTGACTCCCTCCTCCTTGGCGTGGTGCACTTCCTCCCGTCTTGCTGGCAACTCGGCATCGGATCTCCTGTAGAGTATGACCGATTCCTTGCAGCCTAGCCTGAGCGAGGTCCTCGCGCAGTCCATTGCGACGTTGCCGCCACCGATGGTGACAACGCGCTCGCCCACGCGTATCGGGGTGTCGAACTCGGGGAACTTGTAGCTCTTCATGAGATTGACCCTGGTGAGGTACTCGTTCGCGGACATGATTCCGTTCAGGTTCTCGCCCTGCAGGTTCGTCCAGTCAGGAAGACCCGCGCCAGTTCCCACAAACACCGTGTCATAGTCCTGCAAAAGCTCATCGACCGTCTCGAGCTTGCCGACGACGAAGTCGTTGTGTATCTCGACGCCCATCCGCTTGATGTAGTCGACCTCGGCCCTCACGATATCCTTGGGCAGCCTGAACTCCGGGATCCCGTATATGAGGACCCCGCCGCAGTACTGGAGCGCCTCGAAGACGGTGACTTTGTGTCCCAGCCTCGCGAGATCGCCCGCGACAGTCAGGCCTGCTGGCCCACCGCCGACGACAGCGACCTTCTTGCCTGAAGGCGGAGGGACTTCTATCTTTCCGGTCTTCCCTTGCTTCCTCTCCCAGTCAGCGAGGTATCTCTCGAGTCTGCCGATCCCGACGGGCTCGTTCTTCTTGCCGACGACGCAGACTCCCTCGCACTGGTTCTCGTACGGGCATACCCTGCCGCAGACGGCTGGCAGGTTCTGCTTCTCCCTGATGATCCTGATGGCTTCTTCGAAGTTCCCCTCTTGGACCTTCTTGATGAATGCTGGGATGTCGATCTCAACGGGGCATCCATCCATGCAGACCTTCCTGTTGGGGCTGCGCTTGCACTGAAGGCATCTCTGTGCCTCAGCGATGGCCGTCTGGGCATCCTGACCAAGCGGGACTTCATTGAAGTTGTGCACTCGCTCCTTCGGGTCCTGCTCGGGCATCGGGTACTTCTTGGGGACGATCTTCCTGGGCTTCTTCTCCTCCTCTGCCATCTACTTCGCCTCCTGGAATCTCTTCAGAGCGACCTGCTCCTCGGGGATGTACCTCTTGTTCCTGGCGGTGAGGTTGTCGAAATCGACCTTATGGCCGTCGAACTCAGGGCCATCGACGCATCCGAACTTGGTCTCGCCCGCGATGATGACTCTGCACGAGCCACACATGCCGGTGCCGTCGACCATGATCGGGTTGAGGCTCACGACGGTCGGGATGTTGTATGGCTTCGTGATGTTCGCGATGACCTTCATCATGATGATCGGGCCGACTGCATACACGAGATCGATCTTCTTGTTCTCCGCTATGAGCTTCTTCAGTACGTCGCTGACGAATCCGTGGTGACCCTTGGAGCCGTCATCCGTGCACACGAAGAACTCGTTGCTGACGGACTGTATCTCCTTCTCGTACATCAGTAGCTTCTCGTTCCTCGCGCCGACGATGTTGATCGTGTGATTGCCTGACTGCTTGAACGCGCGCACGACTGGGTACATCAGAGCGAGGTCGATGCCGCCGCCGATGCTGACGACGTTCCCGTACTGCTTCAGATGAGTCGGGAGTCCCAGCGGGCCGACGAGGCTGAAGACACTGTCTCCGGCCTTCATCTTGCCGAGCTCCTTCGTGGTCTTGCCGACCTCCAGTGCTGCGATCGTGACCGTTCCTTTCTCCGGCGAGAAGTCCGCCATAGTAAGTGGGATCCTCTCACCGTGCTCCGTCGGTGTCACCATGATGAACTGACCCGCCTTCGCCTTCTTCGCGATGTGAGGCGCGCGGATCTCCAGCTTTATGACATCCGGTGTGAGCTTTTCCGATTTCACTATCTCGTACATTTCAACACTCTTCCCGCCCCCGGCCAGAAAGCATAGACGGTGGACTTGGAACGAGGCCCTGATGCCTGTTAGTCGCGTGATTAAAACGTCCGTATTTAAGCCTGCTGACAGTACGATTGTCTAGGGCAGTTTTTTCTGACGGAACGTGACGTTCCAGGTTCGAATTTAGAAACATTTCGGAAAAGGCTACCGCCATTTGAAAAGAGGTCCGTTCAATGAAGTGCTGCTGTTCTAGTCGCCAGTCTCCTGCATCTGCACGGTTCCCGCAAGAGTGACCATCGGTACCGCTTCGATCTTCCTATAGACCTCTTCCGGCGGTTTGCTCACGCCATCTACCTTGAGCAGGAATCCTTCGACTGGGATCCCAAACAGTCGCTCGTTCTCATTGAGATAAGGCAGGATGAGTCTCCAATCTGCTTCGGTGACTCTTGAGATCCTTCCGCCGTTCAGCTGGTCCTCTCCGACCAGTTTCCTCGGATCTCGAATGTATATTGCGCCGCCCGACGCGAGCGAGAACAGGTTGCCTCCTGGATACGGAGCTGGAAGGTCAACTGGCTTTCCCTTGCCGTCGAAGGTCAATCCGTTCAGAACGACAAAACCCCCGCCGTACAACGGATTCCCAGCCATGAACGATTCTGCCAGGTAGTCCAAACAGGTTCCGTTTATAACGACCTTGGGTTTCCCGACCGCATTGATGAGGGGCCTGCCCGCGGCATTGCCCAGGACATATGCCTCTCCGCCCTTCGCGCCGTACAGGAACGTCTGGCCGACATCGCCATGGACGACGAGCTTGCCCTCGCTGAGGATCTGTCCCAGCTGATCCTGCCCGTTCGCGTGGACCACGACCTCCGCGCCGTCCAGTCCCGAACCGAGATAGTCCCCAGGGCTTCCGTACACATCTATCTTGAAGCCTTTGGTCCTCGGCCCTAGGCCTGCGCCGACGAATCTCTGGCCGTGAATGCCGATGATGACGACGCGGTTCCATCCCAGCTCCCTTGCCTGCTTGATCAGGAATGAAACGCCATCGTCGCCCTCCATCGGGAAGCTGTCACAATCGATCACGAGTCTATCATAAGGGGACACGCATTTGCGGAGCTTGTCCCTGTTCTTGAGATCGACCAGGGAATACAGAGCATGTTCGTCCTTCTCAATCCTCTTCGACGATCTCAGAATCCTCTCGATGGCCTCGTTGGCCTTCTTGTTGATCCTGCTTCGCCTGAATCTGCCAGAAGAGTACTTGCTGTCGATGACCATGGTCATGAGCTCGACGCACTCTTCCATGGTCGCGTCGTTCTTGGCTGCCTGTTGAACGATGTAGGAGAAGACGCCATTCAGCTCTGAACCAGAGAGTTCGCCAAGCTTGCTGACGAGCAGGCCGAACGCGCCTCTCGGATTCTTTCTCGATACCAAATCCTTCCCGAGGCTGCTCGCTTTTGGCTTGCTGGGCAAAGGCTCTGCAAGCGCGAGGTCGTCCTCCTTGCTCCAGTCCATCGACGGGCTTGTGACCGGCGTCCCAAATTTGTTTGTGCAGATGAGCCTCATGCCTTCCGCTGGGTTCTTCTCAGGATACAGACTGAAGATGAACGCCCCTCCGTCCGTGTAGCTTCCTCCCCTGGCATTCCAGTACATGTCCGCATATCCAGGCACGGACGGGAACTCGGACGACACGCTCTTCAGGGCGGCGTCGATCGCCTGTTTCTCGGATGCTATCAGACCCAGCTGTATGCCGCCGTCGACCAGTGCGAAGACCTGTGGCCTCAGCATCGATGTGTCTGTGATGCCCATCAACTGGAACTTGCCGTCGTAGAAGCAATTTCTGCCGATGATGAAGAACCACGGACCGTCCGGGGAGCCGTGTATGTGCGTTGCCTGGATCGCCCTGTAGGTCTTGCGCTTCTCCTCCGGAAGTAGCGTGAAATCGCGCTCGGTCGTGGGGGCAAGCGCCTCGATGATGTACTCGAGCGGATAGCCATAGGCTCTGTTCAGGACATCGAACAGGAGGACCGAGACTTCTGTGTCTGTGAGGAACAATGGTACGACGTTTCTCTGGGCGAGGTACTCGGAGACAGAGTGGTAGTTCGCGAAGTCGCCGTTGTGAACCAAGGCTTCGTCGAGGCCGACGAATGGGTGGGCGCCTCCCGGGTGCCAGACCCTGCCCTTGGTCGGATACCTCTGGTGTCCGATCCAGATATGTGCCTTCAGGTCCTCGAGTCCGTAGTATCTTATTACGTCCTCAGCATACCCGACGATCTTCATCACGATCATGTTCCTCCCGTGGGACATGACGAATGCGGACATGTCGGATGTCGCATAGTACTTCTTGTTGATCTTGAAGCTGGTCTGGTAGACGAACTCATCCTCTGCCTTGCGAGGATCGAGTTTCTCGAGCTTGTTCTTCTTGATGAAGCCGTCGAGATCCTCTTTCTTGGCTCTGCAGAAGTATCTCCACACTTCCGGCGGAGCGATTTCCAGGGAGGAGAGCAGAGTCTTGTCCTTGCTCGCCTCCACCTTGTACTTCTTCTCCACCCTGTAGTTTGGCTTGATGAATTCATCCTCAAGGGCATCTCTGGTTGCGGGCTTGAGGTAGGCGACTTGGATCAGGTAGTCCTCTTCCAGGACTCTCTTGGTCACTCCCATCTGATCGGGTGAGAGGCCGACCGCTGCTATTCCTCCGCCCTTTCCGTTCCCTCTGTTGTGCATCTGCACCAGCGGACCGAGCAAGTGCTTCCCAGTAAGAGGCACAGTGCTCGCGATCCCGACGACACCGCAGCCGCCTTCGGCCTCTTGAGAGCGGGTCGATCCGAGGGATCTGGAGGATGTCATCCACTCGCGCGATTTGAGCAGAGCCATCGTCTCTTCGATCACCTGCTCACCTCCTTGAGATAGTTGTCTGTTCGCCTGAGCAAGTCGGTCCGCCCACGTAGCTCCGCGATATCGGACATCTCGAACCTAGAAAGGAGCTCGCACCATTGGAGCCACCACGCATTGTAGAGGTTCGATATCCTTTGGGCGCCCCAGTCCGCATCTATCAACTTATCCAGGATTGGATCTGTGGTTGCGATGCCGCGAGGACAACCTCTGCCGCTCTCGCAGTTACCGCATCGGACACATCCGAGAGCCACCAGGTCCGCAGTCCCGATAACCGCTCCGTCGGCTCCCAGCGCGATCGCCTTCGCGACATCCATTGCGGTTCTGAGGCCTCCGCTTGCGAGCAGCGTGATCTTGTCTCTGATACCTTCGTTAACAAGGAACTTATGGACCTTCGGGATCGCGTACTCGATAGGCATCGCAATGTTCTTCTTTGCAATCTCAGGCGCAGCCCCAGTCCCACCATAGCCGCCGTCCAGGTGAACTATGTGCGCTCCCGCATAGTAGCTGCCGACCGAGACCATCTCGACATCGTTCGGAGTTGAGACCTTGACCGCCAATAGTGCCGACGGGTTGATTGCGTGCGCCCAGTCCAAGTGCTTCTTGTGGTCCTCGACTGAGTAGACGCTGTGGAACGGGAACGGCGAGAACAGACTCGTGTATGGCACGGCCTCTCGCATCCTCGCGACATCTGGGGTGTTCTTGTCGTGGAGCAGATGACCTCCCAGCCCCGGCTTCGCCCCTTGAGCGTACTTGAACTCGACGATCCTTGTGCGCTGTATCGTCTCCTCACGGACTCCGAACAGGCCCGTGGCAATCTGTGTAATGACGTGATCCTTGTAGGGAACGAGCGCTTCTGGATAGCCTCCTTCTCCAGTGCATGTGAATGTTCGCCACTTCATCGCGGCCTTTGCTCGGGCAACCATCGTGTGGACGCTGACGGAGCCGAACGACATTCCCCCGCCGTAGATCGGGATCGGAATACTGATCGATGCTCCCGAGTCGCGCCTGTTGAGATCGATAGCTGTGCATATCTCGTTTGGATCGAATCTTCCCTTCGGTTCAGGGAGTTTGAATTGCAGACTGTCGAATCCTCCGCCCGAAGCACCGACGTTTCCTGGATGTTCGATAGACAAAGGCCTTCCCGTCTCGGCCATGGCCCAAGTGGTGAGTATCATCTCGGAGGTCCAGCGAGGATCGCCGAGGCTGACAAATGTCTCGCTTGTCTTTACTGAGAGCGAATTGGTCGGACAGTTCGCGACGCAGAAGAAGTAGTTGACCTCGCACGATGGCCCGATGCACTTTCTGTCGTCAGGCGGGAGTATCTTCACATGGCCCTCGATGCGCTTGTGGACTCCATAGGGGCACAAGCTCGCGCACGTACCACACGATATGCATGTGTCCGCCCTTGTCACCGTGAATCGGTTTACGAACTTCAGGTGCTCGGAAGGGATCAGAGCGGCTTCTGGAAGATCCTTGGGGCAAGCCTTCTCGGACTCAGCCATTCATCTCACCTCCCTCGATCTCGGAGAACGCCTCTCGTTCGACGTCCTCGTAGAAGATCGCCCTGCCGAACTCCCCTCTCAATCTTCGGACTTCTCTGAGACCCATAGCTCCGAGGACTTCGAGAAGCTGGTCTCTCCAGGCACCGACCATGTTGGTGACGCGCCCTTCGATCCAGTCAGCTGGTGCGCCATGCAGGTTGATCGGGCACGAACCTTTCGAGCAGCTCAGGCAATCCCTGCACTCGAGCGCGACGACGAGCGCCTTCTCGATGGCAACGACGTCCGAACCACAGATGATGGTCTTTGGAACGTGTTCCGCAGCTGCTATGCCGCCTCCCGCGACGATGGTGATCTGGTCGCGCACAGCCTTGGAGACCATCGCTCTGTGGATTGCCCGCAGGCTGTCTTTGGCGTGTCTCCCGTCGTTCCTGTCGAGCTCAGCGCTCTCCTCGTCGTACAGTACGTGAACGACGTCTATCTTGGCTCGGACGAGCTCGAGTATCCTATCCTCGATGCCTTTGCCTGCCTCCATTCTGAAGGAGAGCACGGTCTCGGGGAACCTCGACCTGAACAGGTTCGCGTCCCCTCTCCACCCAGATCCGAACTGCAGCTCGACCATCCGGACGCCTTTCGGTATCTTGATGGTGCGTATGTCCGCACCCTCGGGGAAGACCGGCACGAAATGACTGTTGACCTCAGCGGACGCTTGCGACGGAAGAGAACCGGCAGAGGCGAGGAGCAGGGTGCCGAGATGCTTTGCGGCATGTGCAAAGCCGACCAACATGTCGTCGCTCACGGAGCGCAGCCTAGTCGTGTCCATGATGACGGGGATCGGCAACTCGACGATTGGCGGAATCTCCGTGAGGACATGTCCGTCCTTGCTGAACTCAAGCGAGGCCGGTTTCCTTCCGATGTCAACGCTAGTGGAGATGAATTCCCTTCCGTGGATCCCGTCCCGAGTGGGCCTGACGATCTCGGACATGTCCGTCCACATGCTATCATAGCCTGGTCCTGCGAACATGCCACGGTAGCCAGCGCCTAGGACGGGGATCTTGCCCGTCTCCGCTTCGCCCCAGATCGTCGCAATCCTGAGCGAGCTCCAGATCCCGCGACCCAAAGACTTGTACTCCGGGCCTGGAGTCATTGACAGCGCTCTCTGAGGACAATCCTCCATGCATCTGAAGCAGTTCTTGCAGAGCGGATTGATCGGGTCCGCCATCTTGCGCAGATCCAGCTCGCTCCGCTTGTGCACGCCGTAGATGCAAGCCCTCTCACACTTACCGCAATTGACGCAATTGTCAGCACGGATTATCACGAACTTCGGAACTGGGGCTGCTCTTCCCTGGACTGTGCTGAGGGGGATGTGGTACCGCTCATACATCTGACGCGCCACCTCCCATCCCGTGCTTCGGAGCACCGATAACGAGCCCCCGCTCGACCAGCTTGTCGTACTCTGGCATGTTCTCCGCGTAACGAACGAACTTCTCTATTTCCTGCGTGTCCTTGCCGTGCATCTGCTCGAGTTCCTTCTCGAGCGCCTCATAGGCCGACACGAGCTCGAGCTTCGATTGGCAGACCTGCTCGCACGCCTTGCACTTCATGCAGAGGAATATCCTGTCAGAGTGCTCCTTTGAGATCTTGGAACCGCGTGCCATCGTCTTGATCGCCAACAATTTCCCTCTGCCAGTCACCCTCTCATCGTTCACCACAAGGTATGCTGGGCAGACACTCACGCAGGCGCCGCACATGGCGCACTCATCCGCTATCCTGAGGAGCTCGGTCCGCGACTTCGGTTTCAGTCTCCTGGCCGCGAAGTGATATCCCATCCGCATGAACCGCATGGTGATGGGAGAGAATATCCGCATCGTCTTGAGGACAGGCCTCATGAGTTTCGGGTTGAAGGCAGTGCTAGCGAGGCCTCCGAGCCTACCTGAAAGCGAGAAGTACTTGCCAGAGTTCATGACATCATTTGGGTCCAGCGCGGCCTTGGCTTTGCGGAGGCGGTCGACGCGCACTCGGTCCTCGGCGTTCGAGAACGGATGGTTCCATATGCCAACGGAATACGGCTTCGCGCCGCTATCTATCAGCATCGAAGTGAGAAGCATGGACTTGAGCGCGTCCAGAGTGTAACCTATCGTGTTGCCCTGGTCGGTCACGTAGTAGCACAACAGGAGACCGTGACCGTTGCTGAGGAAGTGAACCTCGAAGAGCGGTTCGAGTCCGAGCTCGCGGCAGAGACCCATCGCTTTCGACAGAACATCTGAAAGAAGATTCAGAGGGACTGTGACCTCAGACCCGAGCATGCCCGGCCCGAACTTCCGGAGCTTCATCGGGAAGTACCGTTCGTTCCACATGTACCGCGCGAGGTACTCCTTCTCCTCCTTGATGCCTGTGCTCTTGAGATGGTCCTGGAACAAGCGCTCTGATTCCTCGTTCTCAACGCTCACGATGATTGCGTCGGATGCCGGAAAGCGGTTCTGGCCCAGCGCACGGTTGATCAGGGAGAACTTCGCGGCACTCTCGTACACTATGTGAGCAGGATGGACTGGGCCGCTCGCGAGCGCATATGCGAAGCTCAGCGCGCTCTTGGGCTCGTCGAAGAATATCAGGTGCGGCTTGGATTTTCGCGGGATCTCACGGGCGGTGAGAGTCACACCAGTGATTACTCCGAGCTGCCCTTCGCTTCCGAACACGGCCGGGAACATTGGGTCGTTGTTCTGAATCGTCCTCTTGGAGCCGTCATGGGTCACGAGCTCAATGGACGAAACGATCGAGCTCAGATGGCCCTTAGAGAAGCTGTTCAACCCCATGCCGCCCGTAGAGACCCAGCCAGCGACGGTCGAGAACTTGCTCGAAGGACTCGTGTTCAGGGATAGGCCATGCTTCTCCAGCTCGTGGTCCAGGTCGGCCCATCTTACTCCCGCCTCGACTGTGACCTTCTTGGCGGGAACATCGACGCTCAGGATCCTGTCCATGCCGGAGACATCGATCACGATACCTCCAGAGACTGGGACCGAGCCGCCGAACGGCGACGATCCGGAACCTCTCGGAATTACGGTCACACCATTAGAGGACGCAAACCGAACGACCGCAGAGACAGCCTCAGTCGATCTCGCAAGAACGACCGCATCAGGGACTGAACTGAACATGATCTCTCGCAGAAAACGCGGGATCTCAGATTGGTCGCGAGAGTAGAGTATCCGCTCGGCAGGGGAAGACGCCACACGGACGTCTTTGATCCCGAGTGCGACAATCTTTGAAGCGATGGCGCCCTCAGTTCGTTCAGCTTTTGGCGAGAACTCTGTAGGAGGAGCGGGAGAAGGCGCTGAACCAGGGTGAATAGCCCGGCCTACACCTCCATCAACCATGTGCATCCCCCCTTAGGAACCCTTGGCCCTCGAAGTCCCTTCCGCAAGTCGAGCGCGAGCACCTTGAACCCACTGCTCCGTTGGGGAGCAGACCTCCGCGGGGAGTGTCTCTGCAGGTTTCAACGGCTCTGTGCTCCTTGAACAGATAACGCCGAACGCACGGGAATATATATAGCTGTTTCCCAGCGCAGAGAGCACAGAATTGACCCGCTGACGAAAGCTGGAAGTGGGGGGAATCGACAAATCGACCGAGATTCGCACCCAGTAACGGAGAAAAATATTAATAGTGTCAGACGTAGTCGCTGAATCAGCACTGGTTGTGCCGAGTGATACGACAAGCCGAACATCGCTTATGTTTTGAAGCCGATAGTTTGACTCGCGTGCTAGCCGGAGACAATTGTGCGCAAAGGAAGAATAGACATGGAAGAGAGCGTTGGACAGAGCTCGGAAGAGCCAGCAAGCGTAGCGACGAAGATAAAAGACCTCACGCCACAATCTAAGAGAGTGGACGTATTGGCCAAGTGCCTTGAGGTCAGCGAGCCGAAGGACATCCCCGGCAAGTTCGGGAACTCCAGAAAGGTCGCAGAGGCGAGTGTAGCGGATGAGACGGCAGCAATAATCCTCTCACTGTGGGACAACCAGATCGGAAGCATTGTCAAGGACGATGTTATGGAGATCAAGAACGGGTATGTCTCGCTAGTCAGAGGACACATGCGCCTGAACGTCGGCAAGTACGGACAGCTCAACAAGAGCGAGAAGCCACTTGACGGCGCAAGCACCGCACTGAACATGAGCGACAAGGAGTACGAACAGGAGCGCAGGAGCTTCGGCGGAGGCGGCGGCAGCAGAGGCGGAAGCCGCGGCGGATACGGTGGCAGCGGCGGCAGCAGGGGCGGAAGCCGCGGCGGCTATGGCGACAGAGGCGGAGACAGAGAAGGCGGCGGAGACAGGCCCGGCTACATGAACAAGGGCCGCAGGCGATTCTAAGACCGCTTCGCGTTGCTGATACAGTTCATCCGGTGAGGATGAGCTGGAGAAAACCCCTTCACTTTTCGGTTTTTCGTTTTTCGTTCAGTGTGACTGTACAGAAGATGCGGGAACTCCGAACTTGGAAGGATGATCCTTCTCAGGTCCGACCATCCTGCCGAACAGCATGTACGCGAAGCTCGTCGAGACTCCCACAACCCCGAAGAACACCCAGAGATAGGCGCTCTGCGTTCCGAGGGCGCCCAGGAGCCACATGCCGACCAGCATGCCTGCGCCCATGCCAAGCGTCTGTACGAAACCAGAGAAGCCCATGTAGATGCCCCTCTTGTCCTCTGGGGACATGTCCGCGATGATAGCTGATAGGATGGACATGTAGATGAGTTCGCCAATCGTCATGATGACTATGAACACTATCATCTCAGGCAACCCCGTGGCGAAGAACAGCAGGCCCACGCCTATGGAGCTCACGATTTGCCCGACCATTAGCACCAATGACCTCCTGAGCTTGACAGCTCTGGATGTGACCCATAGCTGCAGCAGGACTATCATCACTCCGCTGATCGCCCAAAGAATCCCAGGGTCTGAATCAGGCATTCGGAGGTCCCTTGTGACATAGACTGGGAAGGCTGACATGAACTGGACCATGTAGAACCAGAACACGCCACTCATCACGCATATGAGTAGAAACGGCTTGTTCTTCCTGACTTCCGCAACCTTCCTGAAGGTCACCGCTTCACCGGTTGTGTCGGGCTTCGTCTCAGGTATGAAGAAGAAGTTCATCACGAAGGCGGCTGCGAGGATCACGGCACCGAACAAGAACAGCTCTTTTATCGATCCGCTGGCGACGAGTGCCGCTCCAGCAGCAGGACCAACAATGAAACCGACATTCCAGGCGATCCTCTGAGTGCTGTACGCCTGAGGTCTCTTCTCGGACGGAATGACATCCGCAATCATCGCGCTCGCGGCCGGCATATAGAGCGAGCCGACAAAGGAGTCAGCGAGTGCGATCACAAGCAATGAAACGAAGTCGAATGCGAAGAAATACATCAGAATCGTGATTGACATCAGGCCCAAGCTGATGAGCAGGACCGTCCTCCTACCGATCTTGTCTGCCAGCATGCCCCCGAATATCGCCCCGGGGATTCCCGAGAGGGTGTACCCCATGAGGACCACGCCAGCCGCGGCATCAGAGATTCCGATGTCAGCTATCATGTATATCGTCAGATAGGGGATGATGAGGCCGAAGGCCATGTTCTCGATAAGGGCGCTCGCTACCAGCACCTTGAACGCTCGTGGATATGCCCTGAAAGTCTCGAACATCGATCATTCACCTTGGCCCTGTTCGATCGGAGAGAAGGCCATCCACTGGAGGCCAATGGATTAATTACTCCACTCCCAGTCTCGGTTCTTGGAGCGGGAGAATGGCGGTTGCCCAGATAAGCATTCTGTCCAGGAGTGACATAGAACTTGTGCACCAGAAGACGCTTAGCATCCTGGAGAATCCGGGCGTGAGCGTTCACAGCGAGAGAGCTCTGAAGGCGCTCGAGAACGGCGGAGCGACGATCGACAGAAAAACCATGCGTGGAAGCATTCCGGAGAGCCTTGTCAAGGAGACCTTGAGAAAGCTGCCAAAGACCGTGGACTTGTGCGCGCGCAACCCGAAGCAGGACATGCGGGCCCCGAAGGTCGGGCCGCCATACATGGCTACGAACGGCA
>JALHSX010000325.1 GCA_022865445.1 Thermoplasmata archaeon
CGATAGTCTACAGCTCGGGATATGTTAGAATCTGGACCATGTTCAAGGTCGGGATAGTGTCAGATCTGATTAGGCTAGGTGCTCTGATTCTGATTGGCCCGTTCCTCACAAGCCTCGTGTATTAAGCAACTGGTGCGCGGGCGCTCGCATTCGCGCGGCGCGCACGCGCGCGTGGCTTGCCCCGCTTCCTCGTACGTGTTAAATAGTGGCCGTTAGCAGTATACGTATAGGGATGCACTATGCCAAACAGTCTCATCGAGAGTGCTCTCAGCGGAGCCTCCACACAGAATCCGAGCAGTGATCAACAGCCGCAGCAACAGAAGACGGCCGAGGATCTAGAAATCGAAAGGATAGCGAGCCAGCTGGACGTTTGCATCAAACTTGTCGGATGCGGTGGAGCTGGTTGCAACACGGTTAACAGGTGCATGGAAGAGGGTCTTTCCGGGCTTCAGATGCTGGCGCTGAACACCGATGCCAAGCACCTTCTCACGATCAAATCTCCCAAGAAGATACTCATAGGCAAGACGACGACCAGAGGTCTTGGCGCTGGCGCCAGGCCAGAGATCGGTGAGAGGGCAGCGATGGAGAACGAGCCAGAAATCAAGGAGTGGTTGAAGGGCTCGCAGATCGTCTTCATCACTGCGGGGATGGGTGGCGGGACCGGCACGAGCACATCGTTCGTAACCGCGCGCGTGGCAAAGGAATCGCGTGCGCTCACAGTTGGAGTTGTCACGTTGCCTTTCAGATCGGAAGGGGAGCTGAGGATGGAGAATGCGATGGCTGGTCTGTCCAAACTCGCGAAGGTCTGCGACACGACCATAGTGATCCCGAACGACACTCTCATCGAACTCGTTCCCAACCTGCCGGTTCAGGCTGCATTCAAGGTGGCAGATGAGTTGCTTATGCAGACCATCAAAGGCCTAACGGACATGCTCACGCACGCGGGCCTTGTGAACGTCGACTACGCCGATCTTCAGACCATACTGAACGAAGGCGGGGTCTCCCTGATTGGAGTCGGAGAGGGGGACGGCAAGCCGAGCGAGAGGATCGAGGACGCAGTCGAAGAGGCTCTCAACTCTCCCCTGTTGGGCAAGATAGACCTCAAAGGTGCAAGAGGAGCTCTCGTCCGAGTCGTCGGCGGGCCAGACATGAACATCGAAGAGGCCGCCGAAGCAGCGGAGATCATCACGAGCAAGATAAAACCCGAGGCGAGGCTGATCTGGGGATGCTCTGTCGAGAAGGAGATGCAAGGCAAGGTCAAGATCCTGCTCATCGTGACTGGTGCACGCTCACAATATGTCCTCATGAGGGACGGTACTGAGCCGATGGTCTCTCGCACAAGCGAGGACTACAAAGGCAGCGTAAACGTCCCTCCAAGCGTTCATCGAGATGAAGACCTCTCTATGTTCGTCCGGTGAGGGATCAGGGCCCAAGTATTAGATTCGCCACAGCTCCCATGGTCAGCGCGAGCGAGAATGATGCCAACGCCACCATGGTAGTGCTTCGCGGACCGAACTCCTTCAGCATGACCGCGAACGCTGCGAGACAGGGCATGAACACCGCCATCACCAATGCGAACACGAACATCTGATGCTGAGTCAGCACCAGAGCTATGTTGCTCGTGCCCGCGATAACCATCATCATCTGAAGGGCCATCTCCTTTCTTAGTATGCCGAACACGAGCGCAACTGCTGTGAACGCGGGAAGGCCAAGCACCGTCAGCATGAATGGTCCCGCTGGTTCGAGGATCTGTTGCAGAACATCGACGGCCAGGAGTATCTCGAGGATGATACTTCCAATGAGCAGCAGAGGGAACGCTATCGTCACGAACTCCTTGAGCCGGATGTAGGTCTTCGCCGCGGTTTGCTTCAAAGACGGCCATCTCATGTCGGGGATCTCGATGCACATGCCTGTCGGCTCGAACTTGATGAACCGGTGAAG
>JALHSX010000326.1 GCA_022865445.1 Thermoplasmata archaeon
ACGAGATGATCGGGCTACATCCATCCAAAAGGCTTAATGCCGATGATATCGATGAGAAACATGCAGGTAAGTCCTGACCGGTAAATGCGTACCATGTGGCTCGCGTCAGAAGAATCCGGTAAGGGTCTGCAGCTTCTCTCAGAAAAGCATCTTCTCAACCGCACTGAATTTCGAACGCTACATGCAGCCCTAATCATGAAAGCGGATTCCCTCTCTCCTTCCAGCATTGCACAAGCATGTCGAGATATATTTGGATGAGAGCGGCGACCTTGGTTTCTCGGATCGCAGCTCAAAGCATCTCGTGATTGTCGCATTGGCCACGACGGCGCCGCACACGCTTTCCAGGATCGTTCGCAAGGCCCATCGGAGGTTCAGCTTGGATGATGGTTCCGGTGCCGAGTTCAAGTTCAACAGAAGCAGGGAGCCCCTGCGGCGGTTCTTTCTTGAGCGCATAGCCGAGACGGATTCCTGGATTGTCTGGGGGAGCGCCACGAAGTCCGGCGCGTCCCAGCGGTCATTGAGCGACGGCGACTCATTGTGGGGTTACGTCGTCTCCCGAACAGTCTCTGAGATGTCGAGGGCGACCCATACCAAGTCAATTCACCTGGTAGTTGACAGGCTCTCCCCCAGGCCAAATGTGAACAGGTCCCTTGCGATGCGCCTTGCCAAAGAGATCGAAACACACCATGCAGGCCACTTCCCTCCCACTGTCAACGTCAGTCTGCTCGACTCCAGTAGGTCAGAGGGGCTCCAGGTTGCGGACTACGTCGCGGGCGCCGTGTTCCAGAGCGTGGAACGAGGGGAGTCGTCGTATCTGAGAATGATCGAGAGAAGGGTCGTCCGTGGAGGGATCTACTGGTAGAATGTGCAGCCCCCAGGGGGAGTGTTGCTGCGCGCACCGCGTGGTACGCTTATACCCCCCGGGACTTACCTGCACCTTATCCATGGTTGCTTCTGCTCATAAGCATGTCGCACCGATGTAGTCGTCTCCTGGTATGTCTCCTCGATTTGAACCATCCGACGGGAGCCGACGCATGAGTTGGGCAATGGATTGGCGAAGACCGCTTCCTCGTTCTGCGGGCTCGAGCAGGACTGGAGCACCACCGGCGCGCAGGAGTTACCCTTCGAGGTCGCTGTCGTCTCAAATGAGACCATCTCGCAGGAACTGAGCTCGTCGAGCGTCGTCCACATCGGCGGGTCTGTCGGCAGGCAATTGACGCTATTCTGGACCTTGCCATGAGCACTACATGCAGCAGGAAGCGTGAAGGGACTTTTCCCCATCGTTCTTCTGTTGTACAACCACATCGACGTCTACCTCGACGAGAGTGGGGATCTGGGGCTTTCGCCCTCGAGCTCAAAGCATCTGGTCGTAGCCGGCATAGCCTCCGCCGAATCGTTCCGATTCAGGAGGCTTGTAAGAGAAACACGTCGCAGGTTCGGATCCGAAACCAGCCGTTGGTCTGAGCTGAAGTTCAACAGGAGCTCGAACAATCTCAGGGTCCATCTGTTGAAGGGTATAGCGGCTACAGATTCTTTCATCGTTTGGACGGGAATAGTCAAGCGGGGATCTCTGGACAAGTTCAAATCAAGGAGGGAGGAGCTTGTTCGCAGCGTGTTCGCGGAGGTCGCATCTGAGGTGTCGGGAAGGCTTCGGTCTAGGCGCATGGACCTCGTTGTCGACCGGAGAACGAACAAGGAGAGGGAGAAGAAGGAATTCGATTCGGTCCTGAAAGCCGCCGTCTTTGCGAAACACGCTGGCTACTTCCCCCCGCTGGTTCGAGTCAGGCATATCGATTCATTCAACAGTTATGGCCTGCAGCTGGCAGATCATATTGCAGGAGCGGTCTTCCGAATGCTGGAGTTCAACGATGATTCGTACATCAGGCTGATCACGCCTCGGATTGAGTACGGGCGGCTCAAATTCTGAAAACATGCAGCGCCTGGGTGGAGTGTTTTGGCGAGCACCGTACGGTACTCATATACCTCCCAGGCCTTACCTGCAGTCAACCATTGCGCGTTCTGTCTCATAAATGTTCTGCGCGGTTGTAGCTAGTTGACATCATCTGAAGTTGGCAGAAGGATTATGCAGCGCCTGGGTGGAGTGCTTTGGCGAGCACCGTACGGTACTCCTATACCCCCCGGGACTTGCCTGCGACGGATCATACACGCACACCAGACATAAAGGCTGCGCGCTGATGGTTCCGGAACAATTCGGGTGGTGAAGCCCCCTGGACACAAGAACGTCGACTTCAAGGAGCTACATGTAGTCAGAAAAGTGTAATATACTGGCTATTGTCAATGACGAGATGCTAGTCAAGGGAGTCGTCTTCTACCTGGACTCAGATCTTCCAACCGAAGCGAAGTTCCTACTCGAAGATTTCAGATTGGCTGTCAACAATGCGATCCGTGCAGGTCTCCAGGCTCGGGTGACCTCGAGGAATGCTCTTAACAAGCTGGTCTACAAGGATTTCCGCGAACAACATCCAAGGATGTACGCGAAGCATCTGGTATCGGCGTTCGAAGTGGCTGGGAGCGTCCTGAAGAACCATCGCAAGCGCGTTCGGAAAGACGTCACCTGCAGAACCCCGTTTGTCAAGCGCTTGATGATGAAGGCGGAGAACCAGGCTTACAAGCTCGACAGGGGGTCCGGAATCATGGACCTACCGATCATGGCTGGCTGCCATGTCGAGTTGAGACTCGTCGTCAGCCAGTATCATCGGAAGTATCTGGATGACATGACTCTCTCACTCGGATCCCTGACCGTTCTTCCAGACCGGGTCATAGTGGCATTCAGGAAGGATGCTCCGAAGCAGTTCGTGCCCGAATCCGCTCTCTCGCTCGACACGAACGAGAGGAGCCTTGACGGCTTGTTCGTCGAAGGCGATGTCGCCAAGGCCGTCAAAGCGGACTTCCCAGAAATCGCCATCATACAGCAGCGGCACCACGATAGGCGCAAAAGGCTCCAGAAGAAGAAAACGCATGACCGCCGAACCTCCAGGAACCTGTGCAGAAGGGAGGGAACGAGGGAGCACCACCGGGTCGAATACAGGCTCCACCAGGTGGCCGACTCGGTCCTAAAGTTCGCGGAGGAGCGGAGGTCTGCAATCGTCCTCGAGGACCTGAAAGGATTCAAATCGAAAAGGAGCAAGGAACTGAATCGGCGCCTGAGCATGTGGCCCAGAAGGAAACTCCACCAGATCATCGAGTACAAGGCTCAGTGGAGAGGCATCCCAGTGGTCAAGGTCAATCCAAGAAACAGCAGCAGAACGTGCCCGGTATGTGGGAGGATACAATATTCCCGAATGGGCACTGAGTTCGTGTGCAATTGTGGCTGGCACCTCGACAGGCACATCACTGCCAGCATGAACCTGCTGCAAACAGCCATCTCGAAGGGGATGGCAGGGGGTCTACGGTTCGACCCCGGCGCGTTCCAGCATGACGTGATGATGATCCTATACGAGCCAGCGATGGCCGCACGGTCGGAGCCGAATGGAACGAGTGGCGTTGTCGGGGTGACTTAGATGTCACCGCCCGATAATGCAACAGAACCCGCGCAGATGTAATCGCTATCTGGCTAGTGCTTGGTGAGCCAATAGAGTCCACAACCGTAGTCACAATCGCTCAAGAGTTCCGGAGCCAAAACCAGTGCTCGCTATCGAATGATCCCGTGGCTCGGAGACAGGCTCTCACTTGCCGTTTTCCTTGTCCGCCAAGGTGTCTCGCCTGTCGACCTTCTCCTGTGTGATGGTGTTGACCGTGACCTTCTTGGGCTTCACTTTGCCCCTCGAGGCCATCTTCCTCCAGATGCCCTCGCCGCTCCCCGCCTTGTGACCCTTGCTGTTCTCCTTGACGAATCTACTGATGAGCACCTCGACGCCGGCGAAGTCGTTCTCGATGTCCCCCGTCCAGTGGGCGAGATTCTTCTTGTAGATCCTCTCGACCGTGTCGATGAACTCCTTCATCGGCTTGTCGATGTCGCCTGGGAGGTCGCCCTTGAACACGACTGCGGCGAACACCTTCTGCCCTCTGCTGACGAGCACTTGGTACTCCTTGAACCCGAACGTCTTGAGCGAATCAGCGCT
>JALHSX010000046.1 GCA_022865445.1 Thermoplasmata archaeon
CGAGCCTCCGCTCGCTGAGGTGAAGGTCCCTTCGAGGAAGCCGGAGAAAGCGCCTTCTGCGCCATCGAAGGAGGAAGATGAGAAGAAGGGATTCATGGGTTTCTTCAAGAGGAAGAAGGAACCCGAGCCCGCCCCGGAACCTGGAACGCCAGTGGTGAAAGAGAGCGTTGTACGGGCGTCCGCAGCTCCTGCACCCCTCTCTCAGAAGCTTGCTGAGCCTCGCGTTCGCGAGATCAAAGCCGCGGTGCCGGCACCTGTTGTCCGACCTGCCCCATCGCCAGCTGCGAAGGACAAAGGGAGGGACCTTGCCCGAATGGTCGCGGAGATGAAGCCACTCCTAGCCCTCGCAAGAGAGAAAGAGGTGGACATCGGCGAGAGCAAGCAGCTGATAGACGATGCGGCGATTGCAGGAAGGGAGAGGCAGATCGATAAGGCCATAGATCTGGTTCAGAAGTCCAAGACTGTCCTCATGTCGAGGCTCGATTCCGACCTGAGTCAGTTGATCAACAGACTCAACGATGAGATCAAGGTCGCGAGGGAATTCGGAGGGGACATCTCCAGGCCAACGACTTATGTTCAAGAGGTTGCTCGTGCCAGGGCGGCGGGTGATGTCGAAGCGGCATACGTGTATGCCGACAAGGTCTCGAAGGAACTCCTGCCTATCACTGGAAGATACAACGAGTTCAAGAAGAAGCTCGCGGATCTCAAGGATCTCATAGTGGACTGCGAGGTCTTCATCGTGGACACGAAGGAGGCCCGGAGGCTGCTCGTAGATGCGACCCGGGCATTCGAACAGAAGGAGTTCGACAAGGTCGACTCGCACATCAAGGCCGCTACCGACAGCCTCTACAAGACGATCCCGGTCAGGATGAACGAGGAGATGAACAAGGCGAAGGAATCGCTTCGAGACGCGAAGGTCAGGAACGTCAACATCACACCGATGCTCACGACCCTGAAATCCTCAGTGAACATGCTGAAGTCCGGGGACTATGCGCACGCGATCAAAGAGATGCGCGAGTTCAGAGAGATGATGAAGAAGGCGGCGTGAGGTTTTTTTCGGAGCTTTTTCGGCCTGTAGCAATTCAGGTCAAGTTCAGGACTTCCATCTCCCTTTCTAGGATTGATATCTCCTGGGGTTTCATCGTTTCTGGGCTGAGGGATACGGCCAGTATCGCTTTCGACTCCGAAATCTCATCGATCAGGCTTCTCACGAACCTCAGAACCGCTTCGAAGTTCGTGCTGCTGACTAGGTACTGTATTCCGTCCAAAACGACTATGCTCTTCTCCTCCGTTCCGATGAATTCCTGGATCGTGTGGACCAGCATCTCAAGCGAGGGCGGGATCGTCTTCTCTTGGGAGCTCTCTTTATCGGTCAACCAGAGTATCTCGGGCGAGACCTTGAATTCGTCCCGAATCCTGCGCGGGTTCATGCGCGTGATGACCAAGCCAGCATATCCCTCGTCCATCTTCCTTCCGAGCAGGACATTGCTGTACATCGGGCGCTCTTCCTCCACCAGATAGCAGTGGCCAGGATCCGCCTTTACCTCCTTCATGATCTCTCTTCTGGTCTCATGCACGGGAGCAAGGGGTTTCAGGATATCCGATACAAGGTTGAGGTCTACGTCGAGCTTCATGATGGATGAGAACGCGACTATCTTGGTGAGAGTGCTTTCGAGCTCTCTCACATTCGAAGTCACCCTATCCGCGATGTATGTGACTATCTCGTCGCTGAGTTTCAGGTTCTTTTCCTGTGCCTTCAGTCTGAGTATCTTCACCCTCGTGTCCATGTCCGGGGGCTGCAGGTCGGTCGTGAGCCCCATCATTATCCGCGAGTTGAGCCTTTCGCTGAGGCCCGGGATTTGCGCTGGAAGCCTGTCGCTGGCGAACACCACCTGTTTCTTCGAATCGATCAGATACTCGATGACCTGTGCCATCTCTGTCTGTGCGGCCTCGCTCGCTGCGAGGAATTGCATGTCATCTACTAGCAGCAGGTCCTGTCGTTTGAGGTCCTCCCTGATCTTCTGCCTGAGCTGCTCGTCCTGCGACTGGCTCAGCGCCTCGACGACCCTGTCAGCAGGAACGTAAGCGATCCTTGCATTCTTCATCTTGTCATTCACATGGTGTCCTATGGCAGATAACAGGTGCGTCTTGCCCAGGCCAGATCCGCCGAAGAGAAGTAGCGGGTTGTACACCTTACTCGGTGCATTTGCTACCGCCACCGCGGCCGCGACGGGGAATTTCGATCCCGGACCGACGACGAAATTGTCGAAAGTCATCTCCTCCGGCAGCGGCTTCATGTAGGTTGGAGCCGGCGCCCCCACTTGCTCGGCGCTGCACTTCGGGCACTTCCCGTCTGCGTCTATCGGTCCGTCACACCGAGGACACCTTCTCTCCGCTGCCTCCTCGGGAGCAGTCTGGTATCTCAGTATCAGGTCGTAGACGTCGGCGGCCTTCTCGTCCTGCTTCTTCTTCTCCATCTCTTTCTTGATGGATTCCTCTTCGGTCTTTCGCTTCTGGATCTTGCGTTTGATCTTCTCCTGTAGGAACTCGACGTCCGATTCGATCTCTGCTATCTTCGTCCGGTCATCCAGCTTTGTCCTGATCTCCTCGATCTCTTTGTCGTGTCCCATCACTGGGAAGTTGTTGACAATGACCTCGAACTGCTTGAGCTTCTGCGCATCCTGCTCGAATGCTGAGAGTTCCTTGGTGAGCGCCTGCTGGCCTTTCTTGTGGGCCTCTTCGAGAGTCTCGACCTTGAACCCCTTCCTTCGCCAGAGCTCGATTATCTCCTTCTGTGAGTCGACGGCCTCCTCTTCCTCTTCGGGGATCTCTTCCTCGACCTCCTCAGCAACTTCCTCCTTGCCGGGCTTCGCTGGCGGCGTGGCATCGGACAATCGTGCGTCTGGGAATCGCCTTTCGAACTCCTCGATTGGCACTCTGCTATGCAGCTCTATGTTGGAGCTCTTGTCCTGAGAATCCTCCAGTATGAATCTAAGAGATTTCTCTCCGGTGTAGATCCTTCGCAGCTCTCTCGGCTTCGATTTCTCGAACTCGTAGACCGCCATCATCGGAGATCCTTGCTCTACAACAAGGTATCCGATGGAGCTCATGATCTCCTTCGCCAGGGTGACTCGGATGTATCCTGTGAAGCTGTACTGCTTCAGGTCTGCAAGGATCCCCTTCAAGGACTCGGGACCGCCTTTGGCGGTTCGAACGACGATTCCTTCGGGGATGCGCAGGTCTGTAGCCATTTCGGGTGACCAGTGGAGAAATACCGTCGAGCCCTTAAAAGCCTCTCGCCCTCTCCCCCCGACTGGATGACGACGGCAGGTTCCACTAGTGGTCAAAAACCTTAACTAGGAAAACCCACTTCACAACAGCCTGCTTGCCACTGTAGCTCAGCGGTTGCGTCCTCCGAAAGGGGGATGCCGCGAGAGAGCGGCGGTTTCGTAAACCGCAGGCCGGGGGTTCGACACCCTCCAGTGGCTCCAATCACTTCCAGCAACCGATTTCACCGGGCAATTCTAATAAACCACAGAAGCTATGGTCCCATCAATGACGGATGAATCGGTCGTTTATGCCCACACGATCGTGTGTCCTCAGTGCGGGCTGCAGTGTTCCGGCTACCTGCAGGCGATCGGAGATGGAAAAGGCATGACGAACTGCCCGCGATGTGGTGCGGTCATTACTCAGCCATTGCCCGCGCACTATGTGTCTCAGATTCCCCCGGTGGACTACAATTCGCCTGTCCATCCGCACGTCCACATCAGTCATTACCCAGGCCTGTACAATCAGCCGAAGCACGCGCCTCGGTTGGATTTCGCGGACCTCGTGAGGGTGACGTATTCGCCCACGAAGGCCTTCGTCAACCTCTACCTGTCTTCGAACCTGCAGAGGGCGTTGGCGTTGGTCGTCGTTTTCTCCATGGTTTCGGTGGTCGTGAGCATGCTCGTGACCGCCGACATGGGCGACATGTTCGGCTACACCACAGGCGACGCCATCGAGATGGGGTTGCAGGCCTCGGTGAACTTCGTCGTCTCTCTCCTGGCATTTTTGATATATGGGCTGACTGCCTCACTGATATCGAAGAGCATTTTCGGAGGTAGGGGCGAACGAAGCACGACGATAACCCTCCTAGGGTACTGCTATCCCTCCTATGTGCTCCTGAGCATCGTCATGCTGCTCGTCTTCAATGTGGGTTTTCATGGCCTGGATCTCAGCAGAATCCACGACTGGACCAACGCGGAGACTGATCAAGCCCTTGTGGCTGGCATGATACTCATGGTGACTGCGGTCCTGGGTCTCATCTGGTTGCTGCTGATCACGAGTAAGGCGATCAGCGTGTCGAACGACATCGCGACAGGCGAGGCAGTTCTCTCCTCCCTGCTCGCTGCCGTAGCTGCGGGCGTCGTCTTCATAGTCGTCGGAATGGTGATGCAGCTTCCTATGGGCCTCTTCCTCTGATGGACGTTACTTCAAGAGGTCATCAACCATCTTCATCGCGCAGAGGTCGCCGCACATCGAGCAGACCTTGGGGCTGTGAGACTTCCTCTTCTTGCGATACTCTCTCGCCCTTTCCGGATCGACCGACAGTGAGAACATCTTGTCCCAATCGAAGGCTCTTCTCGCCTTGGACATCTTCAAGTCCCACGCACTCCCGCGTCCGTGCGCCAAGTCGGCTGCGTGCGCCGCGATCCTGCTGGCGACCACACCTTCTCTGACATCCTCGACCGTGGGGAGCGAAAGATGCTCTGACGGCGTGACATAACAGAGGAAGTCTGCGCCGAAGTACGCGGCAAGGGCTCCGCCGATCGCGCCCGTGATGTGGTCGTACCCCGCTCCTACATCGCATACCAGTGGACCCAGAACATAGAACGGTGCCCCCTTGCAGACCGCTTTCTCGATCCTCACATTCGCCTCTATCTGATTCAGAGGGACATGTCCTGGACCTTCAACGATGGCCTGCACGCCCGCCTCGCGCGCTCGCTCAACGAGTTTGCCGAGGACTATCAGCTCATGGATCTGTGGCACATCGCTCGCATCCGCGATGCAGCCAGGCCTCAATCCGTCGCCCAGGCTCAGAGCGAACTCGTGCTCCTTCGCCATCTCCAGAAGATAGTCATAGTCCTCATAGAGCGGGTTCTCCCGTCCGTTCTGACGCATCCAGGCGACCAGAAGAGCGCCTCCCCGAGAGACCACGCCGGTGACACGCTTGTGCTTGACGAGCGAGGCGGAGGTCTGCTTCGTCACACCGCAATGCACGGTCATGAAATCCACGCCATCACGAGCGTGCTGCTCGATGGTCCTGAAAAGGTCGTCGCTGGACATGTTCGCGGGCCCGCCCTTGTGAGCTGTCTTGCAGACCGCCTCGTAGATCGGGACGGTCCCGATTGGCACTGAGCAGGCTTTCATGATCCTTTGCCTGATGTCTCGTATGTTGCCTCCAGTGCTCAGGTCCATGATCGCATCGGCGCCGTACCGAATGGCCACCCTGGTCTTCTCGACCTCCTCATCCAGGTCGACGTAGTCTGGCGAAGTGCCGATGTTCGCGTTGATCTTGACTCTGAGCCCTTCCCCGATCGCGCAGGGCTTGAGGGTCTTGTGCCTTGGATTCGAAGGAATTACTACTCTCCCAGCCTTGAAGAGTCTGGTGAGCTTGTCTGGCTCGATTCCTTCGATCTTCGAAAGCCCCTTCATTTCCTGTGGAAAAGACCTTTTGTTCTGGCTCTTCATCGGACTCTGGGTCACAGATGACCCCATCGGTATTAATCCTTTCATTAGCTGCGATGTGGGTCTTCTCACCCAGACTCCTTGGGTGGTGGGCTCTCATGCCTTTTTCAGGTCCCGCCATGGTGTTGATCGACCTCCCCCTCGGAGCCCGGCGTCAACCCCTCGGAAGCCTCATCGGCATGTGTCGACATTTCCTATGGAAATCCAACCTGCAAATCGGCAGTATGTTGCAGTGGAAACAAAGGGGGGTTTTGCATGCAGCCAGATAGTATTCTGAAAGCATTTATATACGCGCAGTCCATTATGAAAATGAAGGCCAAATAAAGCGCCGAAAATCGGATGGGATGCGCGAGGAAATAACCGATGTTTGAGCCTGCGTGATAGGGGCGGAAATCTCATGGAAGATACTGCGTATGATGCAGAAGAAATCCAAGTCCTAGAGGGTTTGGAAGCCGTGCGAAAGCGGCCGAGCATGTACATCGGCAGCACGGACTTTCACGGGCTTCACCACCTAGTGTATGAGGTCGTTGACAACAGCATCGACGAGGCGATGGCTGGCTACTGTACGACGATCACGGTCGTCCTCAACGACGATGGCAGTGTTACGGTCGAGGACGATGGTAGGGGCATCCCCATAGGCATGCACGGGAAGTACAAGCAGGAGACCCTAGAGCTCGTGCTTACGAAGCTTCACTCGGGTGGCAAGTTCGACAAGAAGGCGTACAAAGTCTCTGGCGGTCTGCACGGTGTCGGCCTCAGCGTTGTGAACGCCCTCTCCGAGTGGCTCGAGGTCAGGATCAAGAGAAAAGGCAAGATTCACTTCCAGAGATACGAGAGGGGCGTGCCCGCCAGCCCCATCAAGGTTGATGGGGACACGTAGGGTACTGGCACCATCATTCGGTTCAAGCCGGACGCTCAGATCTTCGAGAGCACGGAGTTGAACTATGAGACTCTCTCAGGGAGGATGCGTGAGTTCGCCTTCCTGAACAAAGGCCTCAAGGTATCGATCTCAGAGCAGAAAACGAACCAGTCGAACACCTACAAGTTCGACGGTGGCATCGTCGAGTATGTTCAGTTCATCAACAGGAGCAAGGCCAGCCTTCACGAGAAACCCATCTACATCTTCGTCGAGAGAGGAGGGCTCTCCGTCGAGATGGGCATGCAGTACACAGACAGCTACTCGGAGAACATCCACTCCTTCGCCAACAACATCAACACGATCGAGGGGGGCACGCACCTTGCGGGCTTCAGAGCAGCTCTCACGAGGACCATCAACGACTATGCCAAGAAGTACGGCTTCCTGAAGGGCAATGAGGAAGGCCTGAGCGGGGAGGATGTGAGGGAAGGCTTGACGGCGATCCTGAGCGTGAAGCTGCCCGAACCGCAGTTCGAAGGCCAAACGAAGACGAAGCTGGGCAACAGCGATGTCAGAGGCATAGTCGAGTCTGCGGTGAGCGAGAAGCTGTTCGAGTACCTCGATGAGAATCCGAAGGTGGCTCAGGCCTGCATAAGCAAGGCCCTACTCGCGTCTCAAGCCCGAGAGGCTGCGCGCAAGGCGAGGGAGCTCACTCGCAGGAAAGGCCTCCTGGATGTGGGGAACCTTCCGGGCAAGCTATCGGACTGCACCGAGAAAGATCCGACCAAGTGCGAGCTGTTCCTCGTCGAAGGCGATTCCGCAGGCGGAAGCGCGAAACAGGCCAGGGACAGGTCGTTCCAGGCCATCCTACCGCTCAGAGGCAAGATACTGAACGTCGAGAAGGCGAGGCTCGACAAGATGCTCAAGAACACCGAGATACGGACGATAGTGACCGCCCTCGGGACCGGCATCGGATCCGAGCTGGATATCGAGAAGGCCAGGTATCATCGGGTCTGCATAATGACCGATGGTGATGTCGACGGCGCCCACATACGCACCCTTCTGCTGACATTCTTCTTCCGATACATGCGCCAGATGATCGACCGCGGCTTCATCTACATCGCGCAGCCACCTCTGTACAGGCTCAAGAAGGGCAAGACGGAGAAGTACGTCTACAGCGACAAGGAGCTCGCTGAGCTAGTCCGGGAGGTCGGCGAGGGCGCTGACATCCAGAGGTACAAGGGCCTGGGTGAGATGAACCCAGATCAGCTCCGCGTCACGACCATGGACATGAAGTCCAGGGTCCTCAAGCGCGTCACGGTCGAGGACGCGGTGGAGGCGGACGAGCTGTTCACGATTCTCATGGGCGATGCCGTGGAGCCTCGCAGGCTGTTCATCCACGACCACGCGAAAGAAGTGGAGTTCTTGGATGTGTAGGTGAGTGCAGATGGACGACGTCGTGCAGGAACAGCAACAGATCGCCTTGAGGTTGGTCCAGAGGCCGATCGAGACCGAGATGAAGAAGTCCTATATCGACTACGCCATGAGCGTCATCGTCGGGCGAGCGTTGCCCGACGTCAGCGACGGGCTCAAGCCGGTCCACCGAAGGATCCTCTTCGCTATGAACGAGATGGGCCTGGCGCACAACAAAGGCCACAAGAAGGCGGCCAGGGTCGTGGGCGAGGTCCTGGGCAAGTTCCATCCTCACGGCGACATCGCGATATATGATACGCTCGTGCGCATGGCGCAGGGATTCTCCTTGCGCTACCCGCTCATCGACGGCCAAGGCAACTTCGGCAGCGTCGACGGGGACTCCGCTGCGGCGATGAGGTACACCGAGTGCAAACTGTCCGCGATAGCCGCTGAGATGCTGAGGGATGTCGACGAGGAGACGGTCGACTTCGCCCCGAACTTCGACGGGACGCTCAAGGAGCCTCTTGTCCTCCCGGCGAAGCTTCCGAACCTGCTGGTGAACGGTTCTCAGGGCATCGCGGTCGGCATGGCCACGAACATTCCACCTCACAACCTGAGCGAGATCGTGGACGCTGTCTCATTGATGATCGACAGGCAGATCAAAGGCCAGGACACCGAACTCAGGGACCTCATGGATATCGTGAAAGGGCCGGACTTCCCGACTGGCGGCGTGATCTATGGAGCCCAGGGAATAGTCGAGGCGTACGCTTCTGGCAAAGGGCGCATCCGGGTGAGGGCCAGGTACACGATCGAGCATGACGAGGACACTGGCAGGGCGGTCTTGATCTTCACAGAGATACCCTACATGGTCAACAAGTCGAAGCTCCTGGAGGAGATCGCGGAGATGGTCAAGTCGAAGGCCATCGAGGGCATCTCCGACCTCAGGGACGAGTCCGATAAGGATGGCATGAGGATTGTCATCGAGCTGAAGAGGGACGCGATCGAGGAGATCGTCCTGAACCAGCTGTTCGCGCACTCACAGCTTCAGACGACTTTCGGCATCAACAACCTGGCGCTCGTGAACAACCAGCCCAGGGTCCTGTCGCTGAAGGAGATGCTAGACTATTACATCGAGCACAGGTTCGACGTGGTCAAGAGAAGGACCGAGCACAGGCTGAGGGAGGCCGAGAAACGCGCGCACATACTCGCTGGCCTGATGATAGCTCTCGACCACCTCGACGAAGTCATCAAGATCATAAGGAAGGCCAAGACGAGGGAGGAAGCGCGGAACAGCCTCATGGCGAAGTACCTTCTGTCGGAGGAGCAGACCAAGGCCATTCTCGAAATGCAGCTCCAGAGGCTCACCGGCATGGAGATGCAGGCCGTCAGAGACGAGGCGGACGCAACCAAGAAACTCATCGACCAGTTCAGGTCCATCCTCAAGGACGAGAAGAAGATACTGGGCATCATCAAGTCGGAAGCGGTCGCGATCAAAGATCAGTTCGGCGACCCCCGCAGGACCACGATCGAGGCGAACGCGATCGACATGGACATCGAGGACCTCATACCCGTCGAGGACGTCGTCGTGATGGTGAGCCAGACAGGCTACATCAAACGCCTGCCACTCGACACATACGAGTCGCAGAAGAGGGGTGGAGTAGGCCTCGTGGGCATGGAGACCAAGGAGGAGGACTACGTCGTGGACCTGTTCGTCACGTGCTCCCACGACTATGTGATGTATATCACGAACAGAGGTCGGGTGTACTGGCTCAAGGCGTACAAGATCCCGGTCGGCGGAAGGCACGCCAAGGGCAAGCCGGTCGTGAACCTGCTGGAGCACCTCGAGGATGGCGAGAAGGTGGTCAACACGATCCCCGTGAAGCTGTTCACAGACGACACATACCTCGTGTTTGCCACCAAGAAGGGCACCATCAAGAAGACGCGGCTCTCAGCGTACTCTCATGTGAGGACGAGCGGTATCATCGCCATCAAGCTGGACGATGATGACGAGGTCGTGGATACATCGATCACCGATGGCACCAAGGAGATCATACTCGCAACGACGAAAGGTCTTGCCGCGAGGTTCCTCGAGACCGATGTCAGGCCGACCGGCCGCGCGACCTACGGCGTCAGGGGCATAAGGCTGAAGAAGGGCGACGATGTCGTCAGCATGGCGGTCGTGGAGCCAAAGGACCAGCTGCTCACGGTCTGCGAGAACGGCTTCGGCAAGCGCTCTCTCGTGGAAGACTACAGGAAGATACGCAGAGGGGGCAAAGGCGTCATCACGATCAAGACAGGTGGAAGGAACGGCGATGTCATCTGCGCCATGAAGGTCACGGACGACGAGGAGCTCATAGTCACCAGCGTCAAGGGCATGGTCATCAGGATGCCGGTGAAGGGCATCAGCATCATCGGACGCGCGACCATGGGGGTCACGCTCATGAAGCTGAAGGAGCGGGACAAGGTGACAGCGGTCGCACGCCTCGTCAGGAGCTCAGATATGGAGCGGGTCGTCGAGGCGGGAAGGACACTGACCAGCTGCCCATCGCCCAATGGCGATGTCGTCGACGAGGACCGCGAGGACAAGGAAGAGTCAGAGGAGACCGAAGAGGATCCCGAGGACGACAAGGAATAGGTCAGGAACCCGACTGACTGGCCGCGATTTCAGAATTGATAACGGCTCACAAAGGTTTAATAGACCTCAACCCATTGAAAAGTGCAGGCGCCTGAACAGCGTCCCCCCATCAGGAGGTCTCAGTCTTGTTCAAGGATTCCATACCAGGCTTAGAAAAGGTCTTCAAGAGCGATGTCGACAGGCCGAAGGTCATCCTAGTCACCGGTCCTCCGGGCTCGATGAAGACCACATTCTGCTACTCGCTGATGTCCAACTATCTCAAGGATAAGAACGAGTTCGGGCTCTACACCACGCTCGAGGAGACGGTCGACAGCCACCTGAAGAACATGGAGAGCATCGGCGCGAAGCTCTCGATGAAGATGCAGATATCCGACCTCACGGACCTCAGGGAGATAGACCAGATCGACGAGGTCATCGGTCAGGAGGCGCAGACGGACTACGTCCTCTTCATCGAGAAGATGATACAACGCTTCAGGAAGACACACGGCGACAAGTTCTCGATATTCGTGCTCGATTCGCTGGGAGCATTGTACTCGCTGATGGAGAACGTCTCGGACATGCGCAAGAAGATGTTCTACTTCTTCAAGATGCTCAGGGACAACAATCTGACCTGCTATATCATAATGGAACGATCACTGTCAGGAGAGTCACAGCTCCTCGGGAACGAGGGATTCCTCGCTGATGGAATACTCATGCTCGGCCTCGACAGACAGCGCGGGAAGCTGATGAGGTTCCTGCAGGTCGAGAAGATGAGGGCCGTGGAACACAGCATGGAGAGGCACGCTATCGAAGTGGGCAAGAACGGCATCCAGGTGCTCGGGCCGCTGCTCACAGCCCCCTGAGCAAAACTTTGTAGTAGTCCGCAGACTATATGTGTGCCCAGACAATCCCGTGCTCGCGCTAGCCGAGCAACAAACCACCCGAAAAGGGATGAATGATGGCAGAAGACCAGTCAATCGAAGCGATAATCGAGCAGGCCGTCAAGCGACTCAAGACACAAGAGGCCGAGGCGAGAAAGAAGGAGCTCGAGCTGAAGGTTGAGCGCGAGGCGGTCCAGAAGCAGAAGTCCGAACTTGACGCCCTCGAGCAGAGGCTGCGCGAGAAAGAGGACGCGAACAGGGTCAAGGAATCAACATACGATCAGCGTGCTGGAGAACTCAAGACACGCGAGGTTTCCATACAGGAGCGTGCGAGCCAGGTCGAGGCCAGGGCCGCAGAAATATCGAAGATCGAAGCAGGTGCCAAGGCTGCGATGAACAGCGCCGAGGCGAGAGAGAAGGACGCATCCGACCGTCTCAAAGAAGTCGACGGTTACCAGGCCGAGGTCGCGGGGAAACGCAAGAAGCTCGTCGACAGGGAAGAGATGCTGAAGCGGTCCGAAGAGGAGATCCAGAGGATCCTCGAGCAGATGACATCGAGGAGGGATGCGCTCGTCGCGAGGGAACGCGCGCTCGCGGAGGAAGAGACATCTCTGAGGCACGACAGGGATAAGCTTTCCGAGGACGCTCGAAAGCTCCTGGACAGGCAGAAGGACATGATATCGAAGGGCGTGGCCACGCCAAGGTTTGAAGCGGAGGGCGAAGCGACAACTTCGTTGAGCGAGGATGAGATGCTCTGCCCTGGTTGCCGGACTGTCATAAGCAAAGATGCTATCATGTGCTACGCCTGCGGTCAGAAGATCAGAGACGAGAACATGGGGGAATCGGAGAAGGCCGAAGAGCAGGCAGCATCTGATGAGGAGATCCCGTGCCCCAACTGCAAGACCATGGTGAGCAGGGACGCCCTGATGTGCTACGCCTGCGGCGTCAACATCAAGGACGCCTTGGCGAGGCTCGAGACGAAGATCGAATCGGGGGATGCGGAGAAGACAGGCATGTTGCGCAGACCGCAGATTTTTGTCAAGAAGATTGTGAAGAAGAAAATTGCATAGCCAGATGGCAGACAAAAGCCTTCTGCGCAATGAGAATGCGGTAAATACATTTTTATATGGATGAACTGCTTACTTCTTGCGCAGTACCCAGATACACTGGGTTGGTGAACTTATGAAAGGCAAAGCTGACAAGCTCGTTGCCAATAGAACTCTGAGTGCATTGGTCGTATTGTGTGTCGTGTTGTCCGCATTCGCGGGCTTCATGTTCCTGGTCAAGCCAAGCTCGACCAAGGCCGCTCCCCTTGGCGACCTGAACATCGTCGGAACGAGGTACACAATAGAGAACATCTACCAACCGTTAGACGGCAACGTCACGATCGGTGCCGGCGGAGAGCTCTTCATCAAGGATGCCACCCTTGCAATAGTCAGCACCAATGATGCTTTTCACAAGCACATCATCACAGTCTCAGGTGGCGGAAAACTCACACTGGAGCATGCCACGATCACCACATACCTCGACCAGCTCACATCTTGGCCATTCCTCGACCTTACTGTCGAGCTTAACTCGGTGATGACTGCGACAGCAGGCTCAGTTCTGATGTTCCCGGGCAATCTTATCATCAGCACCGGGGCGCTTGTATCACTGCATGA
>JALHSX010000327.1 GCA_022865445.1 Thermoplasmata archaeon
GCCAACGAAGAGGGCGCTCCTCGAATCCCCTTGAGTCATGAGTTCGGAATCGCACGGGCTTTCTATCAATGTGTCGGTGGGGGTAGATCAGAACGATCGTGCGGGAGAGGGGGGTCTGAACCCACTCCGAGCTAGACATGTTTTCCAAATTTCAGTAAAGACAAGATAAACGCAGAAGCGCGGTTCTAACCGCGATTAGTGCATCGAGCTGGACCCCCATCCTATCTCCTAGTCTATTCTCGATTGATGGTGAGCACTCTCAGGTGCTACGCTTTCTTGCTACGCATTCTCCGCCATAGTACGACGATCGAGACAGCAGCAACGACAGCAACTGCTGCTATAATGGCAATCAGCGCAGAACTGGAAAGACCTGGGCTGTGGGGCTGCTGTGGAGTACCCCCGTCACTAGTAACGTGCACAACTCCAGTCATTGACGGGTGGATAGCGCAGTGATAGGTGAAGTCACCGGTTTCGTTGAATTGGTGTGTGTATGTCTGACCATTGGCCATGTTTCCTGATCCCCAAGATTCGTTGCTCCCTATCACGGTGTGAGTGGTTCCATCGCTGTTTGTCCAAGTCACCGTATCTCCAGGAGCGATCGTGATCGAGTTTGGAGAGAACGCGAAATTCGAGATACTCACATCGTGGCTAGCAGCACTTGCTCCAGGTGTCATCGTAAGAGCAATCGAAACTGCGACAAACAGTGCTATCGCTGCGATCGTTGTCAATGAGGCAAAGCGAATTCTTAAGTCGTTTCGACTGGTTTTCAAGAACCTCTCCTCCAATTGCATGAATCCGAGTGTCTGCGACTGCAGGATGCATCGCCTTAGTTAATCCTTTAGCCTAATCGATTCTGGAACCACACTGGTGATGTAGACGTCTTTGTACGAAGATGTTTCCCTCCGCGCAATTCCATGCGCCAACTCGCCGGATTCTGGCCTTGCGAAATCTTTACTATACGTCACCACCTATTTGGTTCTGAATGGCACGCAGACAAAGGGACAAGAAGATGAAGCAGCTTGTCGCAGCAGCCAAGAATCTAGGAGCCACGGAAGCCAAAATCGTGAGCACCGAGGACATCGCTATTGACAAGCGTGTTAGGCTGAAGTGCGCGATTCCGATTTGCGCGGACTACGGCAGACATCTGTTGTGCCCTCCAAACCTAATGTCTGTTGACGAGTTCTCAGGAATTCTGAGACTCTATAGAAAGGCGATCATACTCCAGGTCGAAGCGGATGTTGATTCCTCCGACAAATCGAGAAGGCATCTGGACAAAGAAGTGTGCAAGAACCTCGAGAGAGCGACGAGCACAGCCGGATGGGAAACGGAACTGCACAAGCTAGTCAACAGAATTGAGACTCTTGCCTTCAAGCAAGGCTTCTACCTGGCGACTGGTCTTATCGGCGGGAATTGCTGCCTCTGTCGTGAGTGTGTCACTCCTCAAAGCGGCGAACTGTGCAGACATCCATTCGAGGCGAGGCCGTCTATGGAAGCACTAGGGATCGATGTTGTCAAGACCTGCAGGAAAGTCGGGCTTCAACTCACCCTCTCGTCTAGGAAGAAAGTAAGGTGGACGGGATTGGTGTTGTTGGACTAGGTGTTCAACGGTCACTCCTTCCCCCAGATTCCTCTCTGCTGTGAACCATGAGTGAACTGGAGCCAGATACGCTTCTTCGGAATCTCGAAGCTGCAGATGGGTTTCCTGGGATTCCGCGGACCTCCGTTCATTCCTTCTTCTTCTCGATGGCGTCCTTCGTACCCTTTCCGAGGGCCTTGGCAATTCCGAAGCCCTTCTTCAGACCCTTTCCGAGCAATTCGCCGGTCTTCTCCGCAGTCTCCTCAGCCTTTCCCTTTTTCTCTTCTGCCACGTTGATTGCCTCGAACCAATGGGTAGCATTCGGATGATAGATAGAGATATCGGAAATGCTTGTACCGATCATTGCACCTTTCTCCGGATCGGTCGGAAGTAGGTTGGCACAATTTCAGATATTGTGCGTATTCGCCAATCTAGCAAGACAGGGGTAGGGGCCAACATCCGTCTTTCTCGGTCTGAAGCACAAGGTTCTTCGGACCTTCGGATGGTCGAGCATAACAGTGCGGGAGAGGGGATTTGAACCCCCGGACTCCTATGAGACAGAATTGCCTATCCCGATCATCAGGACCTTAAGTCCTGCGCCTTTGGCCAGGCTTAGCTACTCCCGCGGGGCGGTAATCCCCGCAAGCGTTCTTAACCGTTTTCGCCCTTAGAACTTCGCCAATATGTCCTCGAGCTTCGTCTCGCCCTTAAGCACCTGGAGATCGTACCTGACCCTGATCAACGGCTTGTTGGCCTTCAGGACCCTGTTCAGGTCTATCGGCGTTCCTGACACGACCACGTCGCACTTCGCGGCGTTGATCGTGTCCTGCAGATCCTTGACCTGGTGGTTGCCGTAGCCCATGGCCGGCAACACGCTTTCGAGATGTGGGTACTTCGCGAAAGTGTCCTTGATCGAGTTGACCGCAAACGGCCTCGGGTCGATGATCTTCTTGGCGCCCGAGTTCTTCGCTGCTATGTAGCCCGCGCCGAACCCCATCCCGCCGTGCGTGACGGTCGGCCCGTCCTCGATCACGAGGACGGTCTTGCCCTTGATCGACTTCGGGTCCTCGACGGTGACGGGTGACGCTGCCTTGATGATCTTCGCCTTCGGATTGAGCTCCTCGACGATCTGCTTCACCAGCTCGACGTCCTTCGGCTGCGCAGTATCGACCTTGTTGATTATGACGACATCCGCCATGCGGATGTTCGTCTCGCCAGGATAATAGAGCCTCGCGTGCTCCGCCCTGTGCGGGTCCGCAACCACTATGTGCAGGTTCGGGACATAGAACGGCGTGTCGTTGTTGCCTCCGTCCCATAGGATGACATCGGCCTCCTTCTCGGCCTGTCTAAGAATCTTCTCGTAATCGACGCCCGCATAGACGATAATGCCCTTGTCTATGTGCGGCTCGTACTCCTCCCTCTCCTCGATCGTGCACTCGTTCCTGTCGAGGTCTGCGTAGGTGGCGTATCTCTGGACCGCCTGCTTCTCGAGGTCTCCGTAGGGCATTGGGTGTCGGATGGCGACGACTCGTCTTCCTTTCGCCCGCAGGATCGATGCGATGGCCCTCGTGGTCTGGCTCTTGCCCGAGCCGGTCCTAACGGCGCACACGGCGATGACGGGCACCGTTGACTTCAGGGCCGTCTGGTTCATGCCCATCAGCCGGAAGTCCGCGCCCACAGCGTTCACTAGGGACGCCTTGTGCATCACGTCCAAATGGCTCAGGTCCGAGTAGGCCAGCACGACCTGCTCTGCCCCGAACTTCTTTATCAGCTCTGGCAGGTCCTTCTCCGGGTAGATGTCTATGCCCCTCGGATACAGCTTGCCCGCGAGGCTCGCGGGGTATTTCCTGCCCTCGATGTTCGGTATCTGCGTGGCGGTGAACGCCACGACCTCATAGTTGGCGTTGTCGCGGAAGTACACGTTGAAGTTGTGGAAGTCCCTTCCGGCGGCGCCCATGATTATGACTTTCGCTCGCATAGCCCTCACTGACCGCCTCGTAACTGATGCTGTCATATATCTTTTGCCACTCAACGATTTGGCGACTAGTCGTCCTCTGAAGTGTGGTCGAGCATCAGCTTCTTCGCTTTGTCCACCGCGGCTCTGATTCCTTCCATCGCTGCAATCGGCTGAAGCTCGGAATGTGGTTGGAGAACTGCATCTGTCGAGATTCTGTTTTTGATTGATTCCATCAGCTCATCCAAACCTTTTCGTAAGGGAACCGCCATGCACTTTCAATGGCCTATCGGAAACCCTCTGACACCGAGATCGTGGAGGCCATCAAGGACGCCCTCCACAGACACGGCGTCGTCAGTTCTCAGCGGAAGCTGACGGAGCTCGTCCTGAGAGAGCTTCACAGGCACGATCCCGACTACTCCGTGAGCGAGGTGCGGGTGCGGAGGATTGCTATTCAGAACGACCTCGTGTCCATCGAGATCCACGGGCGTGATTCTGAGGAGAAGACGAAGGCGGGGGAATGCCCCGTCTGCGGCGGCAAGACCAAGCGCCTCCGGAATCTCACGGTCTACGGGGGCACCGTCACGCAGGGCTACAAGTGCCTCGCCTGTGGTTATTGGACTGGCCTGAGGCACAGGGTGCCGACCTTGTACGTATTCTCTCCGAAGTGACAGACTAACCTCAACATCTTTATCTGCCGGATGCGCTTTTCGAGCAATAGAGGGGAGATAATTGAAGCTCTGGGACTTCGGACGGATGGAGTCAGGCAAGATCAAGATCAGCCAGAAGGTCGGCGAGCCGCTCGGAATCGTTGACGGAAGCGAGGTCTTCAGCTCGATGTTCAAGTACGAGATCGACGGCAAGAGCAGCTACGAGATAGTCCTTTCCAACTTCGGCCCGGAGAACTACAGGGAGATAGCCTATGTCACGTTCCAGGTGAGGGACGAGCCTGGCGCGCTCGCTCAGGCAGCCAATTTCCTGAAAACGAGAAACGTGGATATCTTGAACTCAGAGACTGTGAGCTCAGTCCCGAACGTCGTTATGGTCTGGGAGATGCTCGTCGACCTATCGTTCTTTGGGGACTCGCTCTCCCTGAAGAAGGACTTCGACGACGCCAAAACGGGGAATGACCCGAACCTGGCAATGGTCGACTGCCTGTGCGTGGAAGCATCGGACCTAGCCACGAGATATACCCGCGGCGCGGCGGTCGAGAACGAGAGAATCAAGACCAAGGCGCTCAGGAAGACAGAGAAGAAGGCTAGCATCATCAAGAACGGCGTCTTCGAGCTGCCCCAAGCCTATGTGAACTTCCTCGGCAGGGCTTCCGCGCCGATAATGCTTATCGGCGAGCCGGATTCATGGATCCTGTCGATCGCCTTCCTGAACGACGATTCCAAACTCATGAAGCTGTCCATCGATCTGCCGGACAGACCGGGCGCGATACACGAGATCATGAAGGCTCTAGGGGAGGAGGGGATCAACGTCCTCGCAGGCTACACGAACGTCCTTGTCTACTACGAGAGGATGAGCTGCGACCTTATCGTCGATGTGAGGTCAGCTTCGGTAAGCGCCAAAGGCGATATCGTCGAGGTCCTGAAGACACGGATATCGGGACTTGGACCAGCTTTCAAACTGGTTTCCTCTGAGTCCGTCAAGCTTTGACCGGGGCTTTCAGCTCTGAGGTCGGCTCGCCCTTCGGACCGCAGAACACGTTGCCCTTCTGCTCGACTATCGTCACCGAGTCGTCTTCCTTCAGAGTGCCAGACGTCCAGCAGATCAACTTTGGCCCATTCTCAATCGCCACAAGCGCTAGGTTGTAGGGATCTTTCAACCCTTCCGGAATCGCCTGCAGTCGTGTGAACGAGAGCACTTTCCCCTCATCAGGCCATTCCGACGGCTTCATCTTCTTGCCGCATCGAGGGCAGATCCTTCTATGAGACGTAGTAGCGTAACTGCACCTGCATTTCGACCCTTTCACACTGCACCCCTCCCGTTCGCCGAGAAGCCGCCAATTGCCAGTATGTCAAACCTAACCATCACCGAATCGATATTAATGTTTGCGCTCAGGCGTTTCAACCAGAATCCAGGCTACCGAAAGAGTATTTAATAACAGGAGTACATTCGCTCAATACATTTGAATCTACGATTGCTCGCGTTTCGCGGAGCGGCTCCCCCGAGTTAGTGACGATTACAGTTCTCCGCCAAACGACGGCGATGTGGAGGGTACGGTTTTGGACCCTATCGAAGCATCTCGACTGATAATGGATACGTACGCGGCTAAGATTCTTGTCGCCTGCTCTCGCAAGCCGAAGCATGCGCTTGAGCTCAGCGCTAAACTGAACATCCCGATTGCCGCGTGCTACAGGAGGATCCATGTGCTCGAGAAGGCGGGCCTGCTGAAGCCCGTCGAACGCGCCCTCACTCAGCAGGGCAAGAGGATAGTCCTGTACCTCTCCCAATTGAGGAATGCGTACATATTCTTCGAGGGTGGC